>DATMOE010000202.1:0-11985 GCA_035568435.1 Herbaspirillum sp.
TGCTGTCGGGCGCGGGGCTCGATGTGGCGAGCTGGCCGTATTGGGCCTCCGCTGCAAACGCCGCAAGCCTGCACGCGCCGCTCAGCCGCGATGTGACCTCCGTGATGGATGCCGGCATCGTCATCGGCGCACTGGCCGCCGCGGCGCTGGCCGGACGCTATGCACCGGTATGGCGGATACCGCTGCGCTCGGTGCTCGCGGCGATTCTTGGCGGCTTGCTGCTGGGATACGGCGCGCGGCTGGCCTACGGTTGCAATATCGGTGCGTACTTTAGCGGCATCGTCTCAGGCAGTCTGCATGGCTGGCTCTGGATGGTGGCGGCGTTCTTCGGCAATGTACTGGGCACGCGTTTGCGCCCGCTGTTCGGACTCGCCATATAACGCAATGCCCCTTTCAGGAATCGATGGTGTTGCCAGCCAATAGCACGGTCGCGGAAAGCAATAAACCGCTGTGGCCGCTGTGGCTTCTGTGGCCGATAGCGGCCATTGTTCTTGGCGCGCTGCTGTGGAGCATGACGTTCTCGAAGATCGCTTTGGAACAAGCTGGTCTTGACAGGGAAACATTGAGAGAGGCATCCAGTTTCGCTGATATCTACGCCCGGCGGCTGACATACCTGATTGAGCAAGCCGATCAAACAACGCGTCTCATCAAGTATCGCTGGGAGAATTTTCGCGCAAACATGAGTGCTGAGAGCTTGGCGAAACAGGGGATTTTCCCCTCTTCGAAGCATCTGCACGTCATCATTGCAGACCGCAATGGCAACCAGATAATGCGCTCAGCGCCTGGCACATTTCCAAATCTGGCGGATAGAGATTATTTTACTAAACAAAAAAACAGTAAATCGGACATGCTGCTGGTAGGGATGCCTGAGACCGAGCGCGGTATAGGAACAAGTGTTTTAAAATTTTCGAGACGGCTCAATACCCCGGATGGACAGTTCGACGGGGTGGTCATACTGGAAGTGGATCAAGCATTTTTTTCAGATTTTTTTGACAGTAGAGAGCTTGGGAAGAGCGGGCTTCTTTGCATGATGGGACCAGGCGGGTCGCTGCAGATGGCGATGATCGCAGGCGTGGCGCATTCGCCGGCGCACCCCTTGCTCACCAGCATTCCCATTTCCGATGCTGAAGGCGCCCGGCTTCTGAACGGGACGCCGTGGTTCGCCGATCGGCGTGCGCGTTTCGTGGCCTGGAGCCCTTTGAAATCCGCCCCCTTTGTCGCGCTGGTCGGGCTGGCCAAGGATGAAGCCTATGTCCGCTACGAAAAGACTTGGGCTGCGTATAGAAATTACGCGCTGATTGGCACGATCCTATTGTTCTTCTCCGCGCTGGTCGCCACATTTTTGAGCGTGCATCTCACGTTCAGAAAGCGTCAACTAGAAAGGATCAGAGAGGATTATGGGATCGCCGCCGAAGGCGGAAAGGAAGCCTTCTACCTGTTCAGGGTGTTGCGCAATAAAGGTGGTATGGCCATCGACTTCGAGATCCTGGATTGCAACGAGCTCGGCGCGGCTTTCTGCAATATGAGCAGAACGCAGCTTTTGGGTAAAAAAATTTCCTTGCTCTTCAAAGATCTTTTTTTCGACAAGATGGCGACCTTTCGCACCGCCATGGAAATCGGCTTCCTGGAAGATGAATACCAAGTGCCGGCAAACAGTTGCTTCCGCATGCAATGGCTGCACCGGAAAATGATGCGTACCCATAACGGCTTGGTATTAATCATGCGCGATATCAGTGAAGCCAAAGCGTATCAGGAAAGCATGCGCCGGCTTGCAACGCGGCTCACAACGACGCTGGAAAGTATCACCGATGCTTTCTACACCTTGGATCGACAGTGGCGATTTACGTATATCAATCGGGAAGCCGAGATACTGCTCAGGAAGACACGGTCCGATCTGATGGAAAAAGTGATTTGGGTGGCGCGCAAGGAAGCCGGCGTGGACAGTACCCTCTATCGTGAATTTCACCATGCAGTTCAACATTGCTGCACGGTGGAGTTTGAGGAATTTTATCCGGTGGCGGGGCTGTGGCTCAATGTGCGCGCTTATCCATCGGAAGAAGGTCTTGCGGTTTATATCTGCAACATTACCGATCGCAAATGCGCGGAACAAGCGATCCTCTCTTCTCAAACAGAGCTCCGTATTCTTTACGATAGATTGCAGACGATCCGGGAAGAGGAGCGGGTTGCCCTGGCGCGCGAGGTGCATGACCAACTCGGGCAAATTCTGTCGGCGGCGAAGATCGATATCAAACTTCTGGAAGACGACATTCGCCCTGTCGATGCGCCGCTGTCACGACGCAAGATTTCAAAGGAACTGCGCTCGGCGCGGCTATCGATTGAAAAGGCCATCCAGTCAGTCAGAGAAATTGCCGCCGATCTTCGCTCTCCAGAACTGGAAGCGCATGGGCTGTTTGCTACGCTTAAATGGCATACGCGCGATTTTGAACGGCGAACCAGAATTAAATGCAGCATCGACATTCCCGACACGGTAAGCGAACCAAGCGGCTTGATTGCGATTGTCCTGTTCAGGATATTCCAAGAGGCGACGACCAACATTTTGCGCCATGCCAAGGCCGGCAAGGTATGGATCAGTCTGGATCGTCGGGGCGCGATGATACTGCTGCGTGTGCGGGATAACGGTATCGGGATCGGGCCGGCGCTGGCACGCAGTCATCATTCAATGGGGATCAAGGGAATGCGCGAACGGGTTACAATCGTCAAAGGCCGGCTGCTCGTATCTGCGCTACGGCCACAAGGCACATTGATTTCAGTACGCATTCCCATCCAGTGCCATGCGCCGGATGCACCTACAGGAGATAAGGCTTGATACGTATTGTCATCGCAGATGATCACGTGCTCATTCGTGAGGGGATCAAAAAGATCGTTCGCTCATCGAAGGATATTCGCATCGTTGGCGAAGCTTGCGATATCGCGGAAACCCTGCATCTCGTGGCACAGCATATCCCGGATCTGATCGTCTTGGATATCGGTCTTCCCGGCTGCGAGGGGCTGGCCGGCATGAGCGAAGTGCAAGGCCGTTTCCCGGATATTCCCATCCTGATCCTGAGCATGTTTCCTGAGGAGCGTTTTGCGGTTCAGGCGCTCAAACTGGGCGCCGCCGGTTACATTTCCAAGGCGATGGCGGCGGAAGAGCTGATCAAAGCGATACACAGAATTTTTTCCGCCGGAACCTACGTTAGCCAACGCGTAGCAGAACTACTCGCATCGAATTGCCGCAAGTCGATCGGCGGCTCTCTGCACCATTGCCTGACCGAGCGGGAATTGCAGATCGTCTCCTTGCTGGGCGCCGGCAAACAATCAAAGCAAATTGCCGCAGAACTCTCGATTGGCGTCAGCACAGTCAATACCTATCGCGCGCGTATTTTTGCAAAGATGGATTTACGCTCCAATGCGGAACTGATCCGCTACGCAGTGCAACACGGTCTGGCCGACTAGTTCTCGTTTCCGCTCTGCTTTTCCTTATTTTTCTTGCCATCTATAAGACTGAATTTTAATGCGGCGTCAAGTCGCATTAATAACGACTTAATGTCGTTTATTTGCCTGTTCTTCTATAGGAAAAAATACACTAAGCTCCGCTCCAAAATACCGTAAAAGTGTCTTGGTGGAAAGTCTTGGGCGTCCTGTTTCTCCATGCTTGTTCATGCCATTTCCATACAAAGAAATGAGGAGCAGAATGTGGCACAAAATAAAGAGCAAAAACGACGGGAAGCAGAACGGGATATCGCCATCACGCGTTTTGAGATGTCGCGTGAAATACTCAACGATGGCATTTGGGATCTGACGATCATCAATGGCGACCCCTTCAACCAAGATAATGAATTTTGGTGGTCGCCGCAATTTCGGCGCCTGCTCGGTTTTGAAACGGAAGCCGAGTTCCCCAACGTGCTTGGTAGCTGGGCCTCGCGTCTGCACCCGGACGATATCGGTGCTGTCATGTCGGCCTTCAGTGCCCATGTGTCCGATAAATCCGGGAAGACTCCCTACGATATCGAATACCGCTTGCGCGACAAGAATGATGTCTATCATCACTTCAGCGCCAGAGGCCAAACCAAGCGCGCACCCGATGGCACACCCTTGCGTGCCATCGGTGCGCTCACCAACATCGATCACTTGAAAAGTTTGTTGGCGGCTGAAAGAGCAAAGATCCAATACCAGTTAATGCTGGTATCCGGTTTGAAGGATATCCGGGAAGAGGAGCGGCTGGCCCTGGCGCGTGAGGTGCATGACCAACTCGGTCAAGTTCTGTCAGCGGCGAAAATCGATATCAAACTTCTGGAAGACGGCATTCGTCCTGTCGATGCACCGCTGTCACGGCGCAAGATTGCAAAGGAGTTGCGCTCGGCGCGGCTATCGATTGAAAAGGCCATCCAGTCAGTCAGAGAAATCGCCACGAATCTTCGCTCTCCCGAACTGGAAGATCATGGGCTGTTTGCCACGCTTAAATGGCATGCGCGCGATTTCGAACGGCGCAACAAAATTAAATGCAGCATCCACATTTCCGACGCTGTAAGCGAACCCCGCGGCTTGATCGCGGTTGTCCTGTTCAGGATATTCCAAGAGGCGACGACCAACATTTTGCGTCATGCCAAGGCCGGCAAAGTATGGATCAGTCTGGATCGCCGGGGCGCGATGATACTGCTGCGTGTGCGAGATGACGGTGTCGGGATCAGGCCGGCGCTGGCACGCAGTAGCCATGCAATGGGGATCCAGGGAATGCGCGAACGGGTTGCCATCGTCAAGGGGCGATTGATCGTAGCGGCCCTGCGGCCACAAGGCACATTGGTTTCGGTACGTATTCCCGTCATTACGGATGGCGATGCGTTACGCTTGCTGCTGACCTGATTGCCTGGAATGCGGACGCGAAATCCGCAGGCGATAGCACATCTCACATCGCAGATTTCACACCTATCCCGCGCTGTTTTTTTTAAAGTTTTCCTGATCGGATTGGTGCGTGGAGTCCTGTTGCAGGGCATCGGCAATTTTCATGTTCTTGTTCTGAATATCATTTAACAACAACATGAAGTCGCCCTGTTTTTCTTCTGGGAGCTCGGCGGCTAAATGATGCAGGCACCGCACGATTGCGCGGTTCATTTTGACAGCCTCGCGAGCCAATTCGTCCGAATCCATTTCTTATTCTCCAGACCGGGAAGTGTTTTATTATTCTAATCTTATTTAGAGCGCGTGTAGGCGCTATTCCTATAGGTGTTGTAAGAATAAACGAGGAAATAGACGTAAAAGAACAGACATAAAATTGGGATGGAAGCGGATGGCTGGCGGTCGATTTTGTTGCTTGTTTTCTTGCGGCAAGTTTCTGCGTCGCCAGTCGTTAATGACTTATCCCGGCGCGTTTCACAGGCGGAAAAATTTAACAACAAAACTGCTATTTCTGTAGACAACAATGCTATTGTAGGCAAGCATATTAGAAATCCAAGACGGAATTAAATTTCGCTTTTTGCTCGTGCGTTGCTCATCCTTTCTCTGCCATTTTTTCGCAGATACGCAGATTTTTTCTTACCGCTCTCCTGCCACACTTTTTGTGGCAGGAGTCGTATTGACGATGATGAAATGATCATTTTGCTAAGGATGTCATGAGTGCTGCCGAATTATTGCTCTCATCTTCTTCAAAACATCGCGTAACGGCAGTCGCCACGCTGTTCGTTTCACTGGTCTGTCTATTATTAGTGGCAATCACCGCCTGGAGCGCCTGGAATGCGCGTGGAGTTCAGTTGCATGAATTGAATATGACCACCGAGAATATGTCGCGCGCCATGGCGCAGCATGCCGACGATACATTCAAGGCAGCCGATACAGCGCTGGTAGGTGTGACCGAACATATCGCTAACGACGGCGTTTCGCCCAAGGCGATCGAGCGTATGCAGAAACTGCTGGTATTGCAGGTGCAGGAACTGCCCGCATTGCAATCTTTGTTACTCATCGGTAAGAACGGCCACTTGCTGGCTAGTTCGCGAGGTGCGATTCATCCTGCTTTCGACTATTCGGCGCGTGATTTTTTTATTTATCATCGCGATCATCCCGATTTGGGGCCGAAAATCAATCTGCCAGTCGTTAGCCATACGACCGGCTCATCGCTCATTCCGGTGACGCGGCGCTTAAATGATGCCGACGGGCAATTCGTCGGCGTGGCGGTGGCGAGCGTTCGGATCGATTACTTCTACAACTACTATTCCAACTACAACATTGGGCGTGACGGCGTGATCTTGCTTGCAATGAACAGCGGCGTACAACTGGTGCGTTGGCCGGTCCGGGCAAATTCGGTCGGGAAAAATATGACCAGCGGACCGCTATTCAGCCAGTATGCTTCGCGTAACGATAGCGGTAACGCAATGATCATCTCGCCTACAGATCAGATTGAGCGGCTGGTCGGCTATCACCATCTGCAGCAGTATCCAATGATCGTCATGGCGGGGCTTTCCAAACGTGAAATTCTTGCTGCTTGGCGTCAGGAAACGCTGATCAATAGCATGATCGTGATGGTCATTATCAGTGGACTTGGGTTCATTGGATCGCGTCTGATTAAGCAGATCAACTTGCGCATTTTTGCAGAAGAAGAAGCCTACCGCACCGGAGAGGCGTTGAAAGAGTTGAACCAGACCCTGGAAAAGCTGGCCATGCAAGATGGCCTGACCGGATTGGCAAACCGGCGGCTATTCGACATCGAGCTGCAAAACGAATTGAGCCGTGCCACGCGCGCGGCCAGCTCCTTGGCTTTGATCATGATCGATGTCGACTTTTTTAAGAAATATAACGATATCTACGGTCATCTGGCCGGTGACGAATGCTTGCGGCAAGTCGGTAAGGTCATCCAGTCCGCCGAAGGTCGATTAGGCGATCTGGCGGCGCGCTATGGCGGAGAAGAATTCGCCTTGCTGCTGCCAAGTACCGACGTGCAGGGCGCGGTGCAAGTGGCTGAAAAAATCTGCAAAGCCATCCGGGATCTGGAAATCAAACATGACGGCAATTTGACTGCCGGCATCGTGACGATCAGCGCCGGTGTCAATGCACTCACGCCGGTGACCGAGAGCGATACGGCGTCGATGATGATCGGCGCCGCCGACGAGGCGCTATATGTCGCCAAAGCGGCAGGGCGTGACCAGACGCGCGTTTATCGGGGGATCGCTCTGGCGACGGGTTGATCCGGCAATTCTGCTTTATCTGCGCCTTTGTTTGTTACTGCGCCGGCATCGCTTCCAGATACGCCGCGACATTTTTCATATCCTGCGGTGTCATGGCGTGCGAGACCGTTTTCATCACGACGCCTGCCGGTCTTTGGTCGGTGTTTTGGAAGACCATCAATTGTTTAATAATATAGTCGGCGTGCTGACCGGCCAGCCGCGGAAACTGTTGCATGCCTTCGGCATGCGCGCCGTGGCAACTGGCACAGGCCGGCGTGTTGCTGGATGCAATGCCTTGTTCAAAAATGGATTGACCGTTTTTTAGCAGGGCCGGATCGCCTGGTTTCTTGGGAGGGGAAGGCGGCTTCTGCGCAGAAAAATACGCGGCGAGCGCGGCGATTTGTTCATCCGTCAGTCTGGCGCTGATACCCCACATATACTCGAATCCTTCAGGGTCAGAACGGCCGTGGCCTTTGAAGGATTGCAGTTGTGCGACCAGATAAGGCGCCGTTTGGGCCGCCAGATTGGGGAAGTTCGGCGATACCGAAACGCCCTGAACGCCATGGCAGTTGGCGCAAACCTGCAGCGCAAGTGTGTTCCCTGAAACGCGGGCATCGCCCAGTGAACGCGAGTGTTCCGGCACTGAGCAAGCGGCGCCGCCGGCAACGATGGCCACGCTCAGGCAGACATAAGCGGCGCTGCGCTTAACCCCGGTCATGCCTCGCATGGATTTGCGGTCCTCTTGGTTAACCATTTAGTAAGCCCCCCACGCATAGAGAAAGAGCGTGTTGTTATCTTTTGCATTGCGGCCTGCGCCGTCGTAATTGCTGGATGCGCCATGGAACTGGGTGAAAGCGTAATATTGCACGCCCAGCCGCAGGTATTGCACTGGCGTCCAGAATACTTCGGGCACCCAGCCGCGCGTGCCCGGATTGGCGGCCGGGTCTGCGTAGAGGGTGCTGTCGGAACTGCCGGTGGTACTGAAGTAGCTCAAGCTGGCGCCATATTTTGCGCGATACACATAGCTGCCTTTCAGCCTGAGCTGATTCAGGGTATTGGCCGCATTGGTGGCCACACCGGTCACGTCGCCATTGTTAATGGTTTCCCTGATGTAGCTGGCCTGGGCGGTCACGGTATGCGGGTCCAGCAGATATTGATACTGCGCATCGACCCCGCGGTCGCGATAACTGGTGACCGGCCCGGTCGGGTTGGTGTTGTCTGGATAGATATCGGCATTCAGGGCGAGTGCGCCCACCATCGCACTATGCGGCCCCCAGTCGTGACTGAGCGCGACCCGGAAATACGGATTAACCCCTCTGAGTTTGGTCTGGTCCACCTGCTTGGTTCCCTGGCTTAAGAACGACCAGGCGCCGTTGGCGGTTTGATACGCCGCGAGCTCCATATACAAAGTCTGGTTCCAAAAAGCATAGGCGCTTAAACCGGCCACTTGTGCGCCGAGCTGGCTGATGATCGGCGTGGCGTCCGGCCCGGTGACGCCAAATTTGGTGGGGACATATTGTATCCACGCCGGGGCGGTATTCCAGGGATCCGCAAGCGAAGGATTATTGTTCAGGCTAAGGCCAAAAATGAAGTCCTGGTTCGCATCGATAAAACGATCGGCATAGCGTAAATCGAAATTGTCGGACGCCCATTTTCCTTGCCATTGACCGGTATCCGGGTCTTGGCTGTCATAGTTGTTGTAGGTGAATTGTGCAAATATGCCGGCATTCTCAGTGACCTTGCCGGCCACGAAGACGCTGCCGGTCTGGAACAATGCCACCGCATCTTTCGCAAACGCCTGATCGCTGGTCAGGTTCGCACTTTTGGTCACACTAGCGATCGCCATCACCGACAGCGGCACGCTGCGCGTACCGATGGTATAGCCGGTCAGTTTGAAAAGTCGTCCATAGGGGGTCAGTTCAGGAAACTGCCCGCCGGCATGACAGGCGATGCAATTTTGTCCGGTTTGTCTGGCAAAAGCCGGCAGTGCTTGTGCTTCGATGGGAAGGAACAGACTGTGTAGCAGGAACAGCGTAGCGATAACACTTAGGAAGCGCGACATGAACGCGTGCATTTGCAGGTCCCCCTTTTTCGGCACTCTTTCGACTTACGATTGACAGTTTTTCTCTGCACTAGTCATCGCGACGATTCGATTTATTTACGCTTAAGTGAAAAGACTAGCCGGGCCGATTAAAGTTCACTTACTGCGCTCGATGGTTTTGGTTTATTTAGTCAGTCGTGCAGGGCGCGGCGTAATATTTACCGTGCGATTTACCGTGCGTCTGGCCGACGATGCTGATGTTGTTTGTATTAGTTGTCGATCATCAAGTTTGAGACGACTCAAAAAAAAGAGCCGCCTACTGGGCAAAAACGTCAAAGAGTCCGCTACAGAAACGCGAATGAATTAAAGCGGATGGGGGCCGAAAAACAACGTACTTACTTCAGGCAATCATCGCTTGATTTATACGTATTAATACGTGGTATAAGCAGTGGCGCGCCACCATCTTTAGCGGCGTTGCCATCGAGTCGAGTGTTCCCCAAGACACCATTCTGCGTAGAAATACGACAAGTATTAAATACCATGGAAAGGGGATTCGATTGAACAGCTCAAACATGCAGCAGTCGCTGCCAAAGTCACTCACAGGCATACGTGGTCTCGATGAAATTACCGAAGGCGGATTGCCCAAGGGACGCCCGAGTCTGATCTGCGGCAATGCCGGTTGCGGCAAGACCATTTTGGGCATGGAGTTTCTGCTGCATGGCGCGCTCGACTACAACGAACCCGGCGTCTTCGTTTCGTTTGAGGAAACCGGCGACGACTTGACAAGTAATTTCGCCGCGCTTGGTTACGACCTGAAAGACCTGGCTGCGCGTGGCTTGCTGACGATTGAATATATTTACATCGAACGCAGCGAAATAGAAGAAGTCGGCGACTATAACCTGGACGGACTTTTCATCCGACTGGAACATGCGATTAACGCCATCGGCGCCAAAAGAATCGTACTGGACACCATCGAAGTTTTATTCGGTGGATTATCCAATTCCGCCATTCTGCGCGCCGAACTGCGGCGGCTATTCCGGTGGTTCAAAGACAAGGGCGTGACCGCGATTGTCACCGGTGAGCGCGGCGACCGCACCTTGACCCGCTATGGCCTCGAAGAATATGTGGCCGACTGCGTGATCCTGCTCGATCTCAGAGTCGAAGAACAAATCGCTACCCGTCGTCTGCGCATCGTCAAATATCGCGGCAGCGAACACGGCGCCAATGAATACCCGTTTCTCATCGATAAACAAGGCGTCTCGATTCTGCCGATTACCTCGCTCGGGCTCGACCATACGGTGTCCAACGAACGCATTTCCAGCGGCATCCCGCGCCTCGACACGATGCTCAGCGGCGAGGGTTATTTTCGCGGCAGCTCAATCCTGGTATCCGGCACGGCCGGTTCCGGGAAAAGCAGCGTTGCAGCTATATTTGTCGATGCCGCCTGTAGCCGCGGCGAGCGCTGCCTGTACTTTGCCTTCGAAGAATCGCCGCAGCAAATTATGCGCAATATGCTCTCGATCGGCATCGATCTGGCGCCTTGGGTAGAACAGGGACTGCTGCGATTTCACGCCTCGCGGCCCTCGGTGCATGGACTGGAAATGCATCTGGTCACCATGCACAAGCTCATTCTCGAATGGAATCCCGCCAATGTCGTGGTGGACCCCATTTCGGCTTTAACGGTGGTTGGTTCGGACACCGAAGCCAAATCGATGCTGACGCGTCTGATCGATTTCCTCAAGACCCGTAAAGTCACCACCCTGCTCACTGGATTAACGCATGTCGGCGATAAGCTGGAAGCGAGTAATGAGGAAATTCCATCCCTGATCGATACCTGGCTGAGCCTGCGCGATATTGAACATCAAGGCGAGCGTAATCGCGGCATGTATATCTTGAAATCGCGCGGCATGGCGCATTCGAATCAAATCCGGGAATTCATCCTGAGCGACAAGGGAATCGATCTATCCGACGTCTATCTCGGCCCTGAAGGTGTATTGACCGGTGCGGCCCGCGTGGGGCAGGAGGCGCTCGACAAATCGAATGTCGTTTCGCGGCAGCAGGAACTCCAACGCAAGAAACGTGAATATGAGCACAAGCGCCAAACGCTGGAAGCGAACATCACTGCCCTGCGCGAAGAATTCGATACCGCGACCAAAATCATCGATAGCCTTTCCGAGGAAGAAAAGCAACGCAATGCCGTGATGGTTCACGACCGCGCCGATATGGCCAAACTGCGGCGCGCCGATTTGGCTGTTATATAGAGAGGCTTAATCACATGCTTGAATTAATTATGAGGGCCGAAAAAATGCCGCCACTGGTAACGAATGCCGCGGATCCAAAGTGGATGTTGCGTCTCTATGTCGCCGGTCAAACGCTCAAATCGACCGTCGCGCGGATCAATCTGCATAAAATCTGCGAGCAATATATACCGGACAGATACCATGTCGACGTGATTGATCTACTGGAGAATCCACAACTGGCCAAGGGCGATCAGATCATTGCCATCCCGACCCTGGTGCGCGATTTGCCGATGCCTGTGCGAAAAATCATCGGCGATCTCTCCAATACCGAGCGCGTATTGATAGGCTTGGATATTTATCCTGCGGAGCAATGAGCAATGAGCAAGCGGGCAGCCATGCTTCACGGCTCCCCAATGTCGTCGGCTGAAGCGGACAGCTTGCGGGAGCGTCTGCGCGAAGTGGAAGAAACGCTGGACGCGATTCGCAGCGGACGTGTCGATGCATTGGTGATGTCCAAAAACGACGAAGCCGAAGCCAGCGTCTTGACATT
>DATMOE010000203.1:0-10715 GCA_035568435.1 Herbaspirillum sp.
GTTACGCTCAGCGACGTGCTTGGCGCGCTGGTGGGCGACGTCTCGGTGATCAATGAAGATTATGAGGATGATGTGGTGCGGCGCGAAGACGGCTCCTGGCTGATCGACGGCGGCGTGACCTTCGACCGTTTCCGGGAATTGCTGGGAACCCAGGTCCGCTTTCCCGAGGAAGCCTCCGGCACTTATCACACGCTGGCCGGGTTTGTGATGACCTTTCTAGGCCATATTCCGCAGATATCGGAACACTTCGAATGGGAAGGCTACCGGATCGAAGTGGTCGATATGGATCGTAACCGGATCGATCGTTTGCTGGTCACCGTGCTGGAAGAAAAGGCGGCGGATGACGAGCTGGATTAATTAGGGCAAGGCTGATGTAGCGCCAGTGCCATGGGCGGCGTCAGGCGGGCTGTGGCGGATGGTTGTGCTCCGTTCGTGTCATTCCGGGGGCCTGTGGCCCCCTCCCTTCTTTACCTCACTGCGCACAACCATCCGCCACAGCCCGCCTGACGCCGCCCATGGCACTTCATCGACGGACTATTTGAAGCTAATCAAATCGCTGCGGCTGAGCGTGACTCTTTGATCGGCCAGCGGGGTATTGCCCGGATTGGGGAAGCCGGGCTGATTGAGCATTTGATAGCGGGCAAGCACGGTATTGATCGGCACCGGCGACGATAGGCCGTCTTCGGCAACTACTGCCGTAAATCCTTTGCTGTTGGCATGGAATGCGGAGTACATCACCGCGCCGTTGGCGGCGCTGCCGACGATGACCACTGTGCGGATTTTGTCTTTCTTCAAGATATCTTCAAGTTCCGTGCCGACAAATTTGTTGGCGCGCGCCATGACGATCGGTTCGCCCGTCCGCGGCGCAATTTCTTCCAACTGTGGCGGCGGTCCAGACGGACTAACCGTGGTTGAATAGATGACCGGCACCTTGGCTGCGCGTGCTTTGTTCAGTAGCGAACTGATCGCCGGCAACGTCGCGGTGCAGGCCGGGTTCGGTCTGCATACAGCGGCATTGATATCGAGTACCAGCAGAGCAGTTGTTTGGGCGTCCAGCGTCACTGTGGCGGCGGCTGGGATGGCGGGAATGGTGTTGGCCGACTGCATGCCGGTGGTGCTGCATGCGGCTAATGTGGCAAGTAATAAAGCCGGAATGATGCGAAGGGCTGTCTGTTTTTTATTCACGGTATTGACTCCTGGTGATAGTCCAAAAATTTTTATGCAATAGATTCGACGCGAGAACAAAAGGTTCTTGTTTGTTATTCGATCTTGATTTGCAACAGGAATATAGCGCGTTATTTAGGAAGGTGCTTCCAACGCGCTCAATCGGCCCGATGTGCGGGCGTGTTGATATTTATGAAATGAGTTCTATTGCAGGGCTTGACCTCTCAGCGATGCCGCCAGCACCCGCGCTACGTGCACCGCTTCGCGCTGCACGCCGTCGTGTATCTGATGCCTGCAACTGGTGCCGTCGGCCACCACGATATTGTCCGTGCCGGCGCGACGCAGCGCCGGCAACAGCGACAGTTCCGCCATCGCAATCGAGGCTTCGTAGTGTTCATGCTCGTAACCGAAACTGCCCGCCATGCCGCAACACGATGATTCGACGACAGACACCTCGGCGCCGGGAATCCACTTGAGTACGGTCTGTACCGGCGTAAACACATCGAACGCCTTCTGGTGGCAATGTCCATGCAACAGTATCTGCGGCGACTGCAGCGGTTTGAGCGCCAGTTTCAGATGGCCTTCCTTTTGCTCTTTCACCAGGAACTCTTCGAACAGGAAGGCCGATTGCGCCAGCGCCTTGGCCTGGTCGCCATAGCCGTAGTTGAGGAATTCGTCGCGCAAGGTTAATAGACAAGAAGGTTCCAGGCCGACGATGGGAATGCCTTGCGCCACGAACGGCATCAAGGCATCGAGCGTTCGTTTCGCTTCCGCCTTGGCCTGCTCGACCAAGCCGGCCGATAAATAGGTCCGTCCGCAGCATAAGGGCCGCTCGCCGTGCAGTGTATTGAAATGCACTTTGTAGCCTGCGCTTTCCAGCACCGCCTGCGCAGCGCGGGCGTTTTCCGGCTCCATGTAATTATTGAAGGTATCGACGAACAGCAGCACCTCGCGGCCGGATTGGACGGTGGCTTGCGCGCCGCTCAGGAAGGCGCTGCGAAAGCGTGGAAACGACCGCTGCGGCGCTAATCCGATCAGCGCTTTTACCCAGCCGCTGAGTAGCGGAATACGGTCGGCCAAGGCAATCGCGCCGCCCAGCTTGCTGGCGTAAGGCGCATAGGCCGGCATGAAGCTGACCAAGCGGTCGCGCAAGCGGATGCCGTACTTGCCGGCTCTGGCGGCGCGCGCTTCGATTTTGATCTTGGCCATATCGACCCCGGTCGGGCAATCCCGTTTGCAGCCCTTGCAGGAGACGCACAAGTCGAGGACTTCCTTGACTTCATCGCTGGCCAGTCCCTCGCTGCCGAGCTGGCCGGACAAGGCCAGACGCAGGGTGTTGGCGCGGCCGCGTGTAACGTGCCGTTCGTCGCGGGTAATGCGGTAACTCGGGCACATGGTGTCGGCGTCGAATTTGCGGCAATGCCCATTGTTGTTGCACATCTCGACCAGTTTCGCCAGACCGCCGGTGCGGTCGTCGCCGCTGCCGGGCGCGGTTTCTTCGCCGGTCAGCGCATTGCGCTTGACGTTCCATGCCGACCAGTCGAGCAAGGGAATATGCGGCAATTCGCGATAGCTCGGCGGAAAGCGGAAATTGGCTGTCTCATCCATCTTTGGCGGGCGCACCATCCGGTCCGGGCTGAGACGATTGGTAGGATCGAATAGCGACTTGATTTCCGCAAAGGCGGTATTGAGTTGCGGGCCGTACTGCCAGGCGACCCATTCGCCCCGGCACAAGCCGTCGCCGTGTTCGCCGGAGTACGCGCCTTTGTATTTCCTGACCAGCAGCGCCGCCTCTTCTGCGATCTCGCGCATAGCCTTGGCGCCGCCGCGGCGCATGTCCAGGATCGGACGCACATGCAGGGTGCCGACGCTGGCATGCGCATACCAGGTGCCCTCGGTGCCGTATTTGTGGAATACCTCGGTCAACTGGCTGGTGTATTCGGCCAGATGCTCCAGCGGCACTGCGCAATCCTCGATGAAAGAGATCGGCTTGCCGTCGCCCTTCATGCTCATCATGATGTTCAGGCCGGCTTTGCGCACATCCCACAATGCTTTTTGCTCGCCCGGATTGGTCATCTTGACGACGCAGTTCGGTAACTGCAAATCGCCCATCAATTCATCCAGATGCGACAGTTTTTCGCGTTGCTCGTCCAGGTTTTCGCCAGCAAATTCCACCAGAAGAATGGCTTCCGGCTGGCCGGTCAAGGCCTTTTCGATGACTGCGCGGAAGGCCGGATTACGCATCGATAAATCGATCATGGTGCGATCGACCAGTTCGACCGCGGTCGGTCCCAGCTTGACGATATGCTGCGTCAAATTCATCGCTTTATATAAGCTCGGGAAGCTCACCACGCCCAATACCTTATGCGCCGGCAACTGCGCCAAGGCCAGCTTGATCTGCCGGCTGTAGGCGAGCGTGCCTTCGGAGCCGACCAGGATATGCGCCAGGTTGGCCACGCCATCGTCGGTGTAGCTGCGCGGATTCCGGCAATCGAAGAGATCGATGTTATAGCCGGCAACGCGGCGCAATACTTTGGGAATACGTTCGGCGATTTCGGTGCGTTCGCGTTCGGCGATGTGCCGCAAGCCCTCGACAATGCCGGCGATCCGTGCGCCCACGCTACTTTCATGCATGGTGTCCAGGCGGCCGAAGCGGCCTTGCGTGCCATCTTCGAGAATGGCATCGATGGCCAGGACGTTGTGCACCATATTGCCGTATTCGATCGAGCGTGAACCGCAAGAGTTATTGCCGGCCATACCGCCGATGGTGCATTGCGCGGCCGTAGACACATCGACCGGAAACCAGAGGCCGCGTGGCTTGAGCCAGGCGTTGAGCGTATCGAGCACGATGCCCGGCTCGACCGTGATGGTGCGCGCCAGGGGATCGAAATCGATTACCTTGTTGAGCCATTTGCTGTTGTCGATGACCAGCGCTTCGCCGACCGTCTGGCCGCATTGGCTGGTCCCTGCGCCTCGCGCCAGGACCGGAATCCGGCGCTGGCGCGCGATGTCGAGCGCCAGCACCAGATCGTCCTGATCGCGTGGCGCCACGACACCGATCGGCATGATTTGATAAATCGATGCATCCGTCGCATAGCGACCGCGATCGGCCTTGCTGAAAAGAACATCGCCTTTGAGCGCCTTGCGCAATTCATTGGCAAGCGGTGTGCTGGCGCTAGTGCTGGCGCTAGCGCTCGATGGGACCAAGTGGTTGGGCTTGACCATCATGGGATGTGTCCTGTTGGGCAGTATTTAACGTAATTCGAAATCGATCGGCGGCAGGCCGGCAATGCTGGCTGCGACGCGGCAGGCCTGTGCCGGGAAATGCATGCCCGTGTACGAACCCGTCGTGATCACGGTGCCGGCGGGGATGGCAACGCCGCGCTGGCGGCAGTGATTGACGAGCCAGCACAGTAAGCGGTGAGGATCGCCGGCCGGATTGGCGCCTGTGCCCTTGAAAATGTCCTTGCCGTCGATCGCCAAATGCGCGATGGGATTCAGAAAAGGAAAGTCGGCGCGGTAAGCGATCTGTTCGCCGACAATCAGTGCGCCGTGATTTTGCAGATCCGCCAGCATCGCTAGCTGCGGCGCTTTCGGCCAGCCGGCAATGCGACTGGAAACAATCTCGAACGAGGCGCCCATGGCGCCGATGCTTTGCCTGATTTCTTGCTCGGATATTTCGGCTGTGCCAGGCATGAAATGTCGATTGAAACTAAAAAACATTTCAAGCTCGATCCCCAGCACCGGGTAATTTTCACGGTCGAGGATGGCGCCCGGCTTGTAGATGCCCTGATGCGGCAACGGCGAGCAATGGATCTGCCCATCGGCTGATTTCGAACCGACCTTCCAGCCGTCGATCCGGGCCTCGCACTGATCGATAATAAAGTGTTGTATGGCGTATGCATCATCGGCATTTTCCGGGATCAATGCCGGCGGCACAGTGATGGTGGAATACGAAACATAAGCCTTGCTGAAGAGACTTCCCAATGCGTTGGGGGAAGACGTTGAGGATTCCATGACGTTCCTATTTTGTGATTTCCCGGGAGCGCGCCATTTTAGGACGTCCCGGGAATTTCTGACGATTTGCGCGAGTGGCGCGTTGCGATTTATACCTGCGTTTTCAAGATGTCGTCAAGACGGCGTCATGCGTCAGCGTTGAAATGAACTTGCTTTCCGGCTGCAATCTGAACGCTAGTATGACGCCAATAGCCATCAATACGATGCTGCTCATGAATGGTAAATCCCAGTTGCCGAATCGGTCTATCAGGTAACCGCCGAGTACTGGCGAAATAATCGCAGACAGTGCAGATCCGGTATTCATCATGCCGCTGGCCGTACCGGCAAATTCCGGTGCGATATCCATTGGTAATGACCACATAGGACCGATCGTCATTTCCGCAAAAAAGAAGCCTGCACTAAGAGACAGGATCGAGATATAGATGTTATGCACAAACATGAGTGGCAGCAAAGCCAGCATTGTGAGAAACATGCAAACGGCGACCATGTAACTACGGGCTTTTTTGAGATCGCCTGTTTTCTTGAAAATCCTGTCGCTGACAACGCCGCCCAATGTATCGCCAATCACACCGGCAAAAAATACACTGGATGCAAATAAAGCGGACTTCGTCAGGTTCAGATCGTAGCTATGCAGGAAGTATTGCGGAATCCAGCTTAAAAACAGCCAGAGCGTCCAGCCGTAGCAGAAATACACGATCGTTACCGGCATCATCTTTTTGAATAATGGCCCCCAAGGGACTGGCGGACTTTTTTTCTTGGCAGGCGGCAATTTTGCCAGTTCTTCCGAGGTAATCCTTGGATGATCGGCTGGATGTTCGGTAAAAACAAAGGACCATACAATGATCCAGACCAGACTTAAGATGCCGCAGACGTAGAACGACTGACGCCAGCCGTATGCGGCCATGATCCAGACCACGGCAGCCGGCGCGACAGCGTTGCCGATTCTGGCGCATGAATGCGTAACCCCTTGTGCAAAGCCGCGGCTTTCCTTAGGAACCCAGCGCGCCATGGCGCTTGTCGCCGCGGGGAAGGTGGCGCCTTCTCCAAAACCGAGCAACACGCGCGCCAACAGCATCGAAACCAGGCCGCCTGCGAATCCGGTCAGAATGGTAGCGATTGCCCAGATGATGCCGCAATAAATCAATGTGCGTTTGGCGCCGAATTTATCGCTGACCCAGCCGCCAATAATTTGAAAGAGGAGATAGGGATAGGCGAAGGCCGAGAATACCAGCCCGATTTGCGTTTTGGAGAGATCGAACTCTTTGCCAAATCCCGCTGCCGCAGAACTTACGTTCACCCGGTCGAGATAAGTAATGAAATACATCAGGCAAAGCATGACCAGTACGATGGTCGTCGCACGAAAGCGTAGGTGTTTCATTGTTTGTCTCCGTCATTGTTAAGTCGGAACGCGCTGATTGCACGCGTTTCATATTCAGGCTACATCCTCTTCGGGACAATGCCTGAACCGATCTTGCCTTTTGTTTCGTGCCTTGTCACGCGGGTTGGCATGGCATTTTTCTCTGAGGCACGAAACAGCAGAACGTCTGCGATAAGCAGACGCGATTGCAACCCTAAGCTACTTTTAACGCCGGTTTTCTTTTTTGCGAAGTCAGATAATCCATGGCAGCAATGACGCCGCTGCCCTTCAACTGAACACCGGCCAATTTCAGGCCCATTTCACAGCCGGAAAGCGTCGCCATCAAGGACAGATCGTTGGCTTCGCCCAAATGACCGATACGGAACATGCCGCCCTTCATTTTACCGAGGCCGGTTCCTAGTGACATGTTGAAGTTTTCGTAAATAATCTTACGAATCGCATCGGCATCGAAGCCGGCCGGTGTCATCACACCGGTCAGCACCGGCGAGTATACGGCGGGGTCCGCGCACTGCACTTCCAGGCCCCAGGCGGTGACTGCCGCGCGGCATGCCGCGGCCAGGCGCTGATGACGAGCGAAGACATTGTCCAAACCTTCGCCGAGAATCATGTCCAGCGCTTCGGACAGACCGTATAGCAAATTGGTGTTGGGCGTGTACGGCCAGTAGCCGGTAGTATTCATCTCGATGATTTCGTCCCAGCCCCAGAAAGCTTTCGGCAGCTTTGCCGTTTTACTAGCTGCGATCGCTTTTTTGGAGACTGCATTGAAACTGATGCCAGGCGGCAGCATCAAGCCTTTTTGCGATCCGGAAACGGTGACGTCAACGCCCCACGCATCGTGCTGATAGTCGGCCGATGCCAAACCTGAAATCGTATCGACCAACAGCAATGCCGGGTGGCCGGCGGCATCGATCGCTTTGCGTACCGCGGCGATGTCGGACGTGACGCCGGTCGATGTTTCGTTATGCACAACGCAAACCGCCTTGATGGTATGCTGCGCATCCTTGCGTAGACGCTCTTCGATCATGTCGGCCCGCACGCCGTGGCGCCAGCCCTCGATCCCCGGCAATCCCAGGAATTCCGGTTTCAAGCCCAAGGCTTCGGCCATTTTTTTCCATAGGGTCGCGAAGTGACCGGTTTCATACATGAGAACCGTATCGCCAGGACTTAAGGTATTCGTCAGCGCCGCTTCCCATGCACCAGTGCCGGATGCCGGATAAATGACGACCGGCTGTTCAGTCTTGAATACCTTTTTGATATCTGACAGGACGCGTAAACCCAGCGCACCGAATTCAGGACCGCGATGATCGATGGTGGGATAGCTGATCGCGCGCAAGATACGATCTGGCACGGGGCTAGGGCCCGGAATTTGCAGGAAATGACGACCCGCTGGATGAAAGTCCAATTTAAGCATTATTTCTCCATATCAGTTCATTTTGAATTTTGAATACAAAATTACTTTACCAGAGTGAAATTGGAAGGTATACCTCTTTTTAATGTTTGTTACGAGAGATTGGAAAATAGACCGTAAATAGTAATTGTTTGTTTCTCCGGGGGAAAGTTTGTTTTTCCATCTTAGAATCAATGCTTTAAAAAATCGCTATTTGGCGTGAATGCAGGACATAAAAAATAGCTTGATGTTAAAATTAAAAAAATGATTTAAGGAATTTGAATGCAAAATTCAGAATATGAGCGCTTGGTTCGTCCCGAACCTCTCGCCGGTGCGCCGGTTCCCAAGCTTGAACGCAAGCGATTACACGACACGGTCGTTGAGCACATGCGCAATTTGATTGTCGAAGCGGTTCTGGCGCCGGGAACCAAGTTGAACGAGCGGGAATTATGCGAAACCCTCGGCATTTCCCGCACACCGCTACGGGAAGCGCTGAAAGTATTGGCCGCCGAAGGCCTGATCGATATATTGCCGAATCGCGGCGCATCGGTATCCAAGTTGTCCGAGACTGAGATATGGGAAACCTTCGAGCTGATGAGCGTGCTTGAGGCAATGTCGGGCGAACTCGCATGTGAACGCATTACG
The DNA here is from genome assembly GCA_035568435.1 of Herbaspirillum sp. Lineage (GTDB taxonomy): Bacteria > Pseudomonadota > Gammaproteobacteria > Burkholderiales > Burkholderiaceae_D > Herbaspirillum. Next base: position 8,592 of record DATMOE010000203.1, read on the forward strand.
GCAGTCGAATTAGCGGAAATCAAGGCGCTGCATTACGCCATGCTGGCGTGTAAGACGCAAAACGATTTGCCAGGCTATTACAGCCGTAACCAGGCCATCCATAACAAAATCAATGAAGCCGCGCGCAATTCGGTACTCCATCAAACGTATTTATCGTTGAATCGTCGCCTGCAGGCTTTGCGTTTCCGGTCCAATTTTCATGCCGATAAATGGGACCGTGCGGCGCACGATCATGACGAAATGGTGAAAGCGCTTGAGGCGCGCGACGGCAAGCGCTTGGCTGAAATCCTGCGTAAGCATCTGTTAGAAAAACGCGATGCCGTCATGTCCGATTCAGTAGCGCAGCCATCCGTCGCAATCAGCTAACCGGACCGACACCGTCGGTCCGGACTAACGCCACCCTGTTCAAGGGCGGCAGGCGTTAGTCGTGCGCCATCGCTCGCTCGGGCGATATTTGCGTAGGCATCATATTGACGTTGGCGTTATGCATAACCCACAACGAACCAGCCACAACAATGGCGATGAGCAGAGCCGTGCAGAGAAAAATTGCCGTGTTCTGGCGCTGCTCCCGCGCAGCGCCTATGTGCAGGAAATAGACCAGTTGCACCACTAACTGGGCCACGCAAAGCGCGACGATTGCGGCCAGCATCATGCTGTGCGGCACGATACCCGTCATGACCACCCCGAAGGAGGCCAGGGTCAGTATTATCGATAAACCAAAACCGATGACATAGCTTTTTACGCTGCCATGCGCAGCGGCATGGGCATGGCCGTGGTCATGGCTGGATGCGTGGGGGGTGTGATGTTGAGCCGTTTTCATAGAAACTCGCGCAGGTAGATAAAGGTGAAAACGCAAATCCAGACCAGATCCAGGAAGTGCCAGAACAGGCTGAGGCAAGCCAAGCGGCGCTGGGTCATGCCGTCCAGGCCGAAGCGTTTGATCTGGTGCATCAAGACCGCGATCCACAGCAAACCACAGATGACGTGTAGACCGTGCGTGCCGACCAGGGTGAAATAGGCGGACAGGAAAGCACTGGTGCCGGGGCCGGCGCCTTGATGAATCAAGTTGCCGAATTCGTAGAGCTCCATGCCGATAAAGCCGGCGCCGAGCAAGAAGGTAACGGCCAACCAGCCGATCACCTTGTTCTTGCGGCCGGTAGGCAGGTTCAGCATGGCCATGCCGAAGGTGAAGCTACTAATCAGCAGCAGCGTGGTTTCGCCAAAGACATAGGGCAACTCAAACAAGTCTTTGCCGCTCGGCCCGCCCGCTGTGTTGGCGGCAAGCACGCCAAATGTCGCGAACAGCACTGAAAAGATCAGGCAGTCGCTCATCAGGTAGATCCAGAACCCTACCGTGGTCTTGGTGCTGTCGTCATGATGCGCTGCGCCGCCATGGATGTCGTTAATGGATATATTGCTCATGCTTAGGCCGCCTCACGTAATTGCGCGAAGCGCATGTTCTCAATCCGTTCGACCTCAGCCGCCGGCACGTAGTAATCCACATTTCGATTGTAAGATCGGACAATAAATGTACCGATCGCTCCGGCCAGGCTAACGCCTGCAACGAGCCACATGTGCCAGATCAAGCCAAAGCACAGCAGGAAACAAAAGACCGAAATGACCACGCCTGCTGGCGTATTTCGCGGCATGTGGATGTCTTCGTAGTGCGCCGCTTTGACATAAGCACGGCCGCTCTCTTTGTTGTCCGTGTGCTGCTCCAGGGAGGTGATGTGCGGAATGTGGGCAAAGTTATAGAACGGCGCCGGGGAGGAAGTGCTCCATTCCAGACTGCGACCGTCCCAAGGATCGCCGGTCAGGTCGCGGTACGCTTCACGGTTGCGGATACTGACGGCGAGCTGGATGATGGTTGAAATAATGCCGGCGAAGATGATGAGTGCGCCGCACAACGCCACCACCAGCCAGGGTTGCCAGCCAGGAACCGCATAGTGATTCATGCGGCGGGTCATGCCTTCGAAGCCGAGTACATACAGCGGCATGAAGGCCAACAGAAAGCCCACCAGCCAGCACCAGAAAGATACCTTGCCCCAAAATTCATTCAACGTGAAGCCAAATACCTTGGGGAACCAGAAGCTCAGACCTGCCAGGCAGCCGAATACGACGCCA
>DATMOE010000204.1:0-4002 GCA_035568435.1 Herbaspirillum sp.
GACGCCATCGACGACATCATTGCCCGGCACCACGCGGGCGCACTGACTGAAAGCGACCAGTGCTACACCGTGCGCTGGATGAAACATCTGAACATGCAAGGATAGGATCGCGCATGACCGAATCCCTCCTCCCTGACGCCCATGACGACTCAGTCCGGCTGGCCGCGCAGTTTCGCGCCCGCGTGGTTGAAATGTCGCATACGGCCAAAGCAGCGCATCTGGCCTCTGCGCTGTCTTGCATAGACATCGTAGCGTTGCTGTACCACTCGGTGCTGCAAGTCGATCCGCTGCGGCCGAAATGGGAACAACGAGATCGTTTCATCCTCAGCAAAGGCCATGCGGCCGCGGCGCTCTATGTCGCGCTGGCCTACAAGGGCTTTCTCACCGAGGACGATCTGAACAGCTACGGCCGCGCCGGATCGCTGCTGGAAGAACATCCGTCGCCCAAACTGCCCGGCGTCGAAGCCGCCACCGGCAGCCTCGGCCATGGCCTGCCTTACGGCTGCGGCATGGCGTTGGCGGCCCGCATCAAGCAACAAAACTATCGTAATTTCGTACTGATGAGCGATGGCGAATGCAATGAAGGATCGGTGTGGGAGGCCTGCCTGTTCGCCTCTGCCAATCGGCTCGGCAATCTATGCGCGTTCGTCGACTTCAACAAATGGCAGGCCACCGGACGCAGCCGGGAAGTGCTGGGGCTCGATCCGCTAGTCGATAAATTCAAGAGCTTCGGTTGGGACGTGCACGAAATCGACGGCCACGATCATCGGCAAATCCACCGCGCCGTACAGGGCGTCTCCATGCAGCGGCAACAGCCGACCATGGTGGTCGCGCACACCATCAAGGGCAAGGGCATTTCGTTCATGGAAGACGATAACAACTGGCACTACCGCATCCCCACCGCCGAAGAAGTGGAACTGGCCCGTGCGGAATTGGGAAGCACATCATGAGAAACGCATTTGCCGCGGCGGTCACCGAACTGGGCGAAATCCATCCCGAATTAGTCATGCTGGCGGGCGATATCGGCAACCGCCTGTTCGACAGTTTCAAAGACCGCCATCCCACGCGCTTCTACAATTGCGGCGTGGCCGAAGCCAACATGACCGGTGTCGCCGCTGGACTGGCAGCCTCCGGGCTGCGGCCGATTACCTATACCATCACGCCGTTCAATACCGTGCGCTGCCTGGAGCAGATACGGCTCGATGTCTGCTATCCCGACTTGCCGGTGATCATTGTCGGCACCGGCGCAGGGCTGTCTTACGCAGGGCTGGGCGCGACCCATCATTCGATGGAAGATATCGCCATTCTGCGCACGCTGCCGAATATGCATGTGGTCTGCCCGGCCGATCCGTTGGAAGTGAAACTGGCGCTGAAAGACGCGCTGCGGCTGGGGCGTCCGACCTATATCCGGCTCGGCAAAAAGGGTGAACCGGCGATCCATCAAACACCGCCGCCGTTTACCATCGGACGCGGCATTACCGTGCGGGACGGCGAGGACGTCGTCATTCTGAGCGTCGGCAATATGCTGGAGACAGCGCTGCAATGCGCGACCGAGCTGCAACAAAAAGGCATTTCAACCCAGGTCGTCAGCATGCACAACGTCAAGCCGCTGGACGATGCCTTGCTCAGCGCCGCCTTCGCCGGCAAGAAGCTGGTGACCGTCATGGAAGAACACAGCCTCACCGCAGGCGCCGGCAGCGCCGTGCTGGAATGGGGCAACGCCAAACGCGCCGATCTGCGCAAACTGCTGTGCATCGGCGGCCCGGATCGTTTTCTCAGCAGCTGCGGCGGCCAGCGCCAGGCGCGCGCATTACTGGGGCTGACTGCGGCCGATATCGTGCCGCAGATGCTGAGCAGACTGGACTGAAGCAATGCTACTGGGTCTCGATTTCGACAACACACTCATCAGCTACGACAAGCTGTTTCGTCAGGTTGCGCTCGAAAAGGCCTGGATACCGGAAACGACTGCCGCGGAAAAAAATGCGGTGCGTGATCATCTACGTGCCATCGGCAAAGAGGATGACTGGACCCGTCTGCAGGGCGAAGTCTATGGCGGGCGGATTCTGGAAGCAGAACCCTATGAGGGCATGCAGGCCGCCTTGAAACAACTATGCGCACGCGATATTGCGATGCGCATCGTCAGCCATAAAACGCGTACGCCCTATCTGGGTCCGGCCTGGGATTTACACGCCGCCGCGCGCGGCTGGCTGACGCAACAAGGCTTTCACGACCTGCAGGGTTTGGCGTGGTCGCCGGAGCAGGTATTTTTCGAACTGAGCAAGGAAGCCAAAATTGCCCGCATCGTGACGCTCGGCTGCACCCATTATATTGACGATCTGCCGGAGATCCTGGAGATGCTGCCGGAACACATCGAAAAGATTTATTTCGCGCCCAACGACATCGCCGCAGCGGCTGCCCGTCCTGCCTGGCGCGTGATGCGGTCGTGGCGCGAGCTGCCGACGCTATTGAGTCTGAGATGATCGATACCGCTGCCGCCGCTGTTACCACTGCCCTTACCGACCAGGCGCTGATGGATTTCTGCGCGCGCCATGGTTTGCCTATGCCGCTCGCGCAGGAACCGATCGTCGCAGGGCGCAACAGCAAGGTGACGCGCTTAAGCAATCTCAGCAACGATGGCAGGCAATGGATACTCAAACAGTATTACCCGCAGGGACCGCAAGAGCGCGACCGCTTGGGCGTCGAATTCGCTTTCCTGCAATCTCTTCAGCGTCTGGGCGTCGCCACCGTCGCACAGCCGATCGGCATGGATCGCGCGCTGCATAGCGCGCTGTATTCCCCGCTGCCGGGCCAGCGCCCCGAAGCCGTGACAGCGGACTTGATTACGCAAGCCGCGCAGTTCATCGCCGCAATCAACGTCAATGCCGATGCGCTGGCGCCGGCCGCCGATGCCTGTGTCGCCTGGCAGGATCATCTGGCGCTGACCCGGGTTCGCTTGACGCAATTGATGGCGATGACGCCGCAATCGGCATTGGAAGAACAGGCCCATGCGCTGGTCGCCGAACGCTTCATGCCACTGTGGAAAGGATTGGAAAGCAGCTTGAACGCGCAAGCGCAGGCCCTGCCGCAAGGCACACAAATTCTGTCGCCATCCGATTTCGGTTTCCACAATACCTTGGCGCATCGGGGCCGTTTGTCCTTTGTCGATTTCGAATATGCGGGCTGGGACGACGCGGCCAAATTGATCTGCGATTTCATCTGCCAGCCGGCGCTGCCGATCAGTGCAGCCCAAGGCGCGCAATTCGTGACAGAACTGCAGGCTGAACTGCCCCAGCTGGAGGCCATCGGCGCACGCGTCGAACGGCTGTTGCCGGTGCATCGGCTGAAGTGGTGCTGCATTTTGCTCAACGAATTCCGGCCGGAGTACCGGCAACGCCGCATTCACGCAGGCCTTGCAGCCGAAGACCTGCAAGCCACGCAACTGCTCAAGGCAAGCGATTATTTCGATTCCCATCTCACTCATCATTCCGGTATCAACTAGGATCAAACCATGGCTTACGTCGATCTACTATCAGCGATTCACAACAGCACCAAACGCGACTATCTGGCGCGCGTCAACGATCCCGATTATCCGAAAGCCAAGGCTGCCGAACTGGCCAAGCAATGGGGCTACGATTACTGGGACGGCGATCGCAAGATCTGCTACGGCGGCTATCGCTATATGGAAGGCCGCTGGGAAAAAGTCGCGCGCGCCATGGCCGAACATTACGGTATCAAGGCCGGCGACAAAATCCTCGACGTCGGCTGCGGCAAGGCCTTCCTGCTGTTCGATTTCACCAAGGTCGTCCCGGGTGTGGAAGTCACCGGTATCGACATCTCCGCATACGCCATCGAGAACGCCAAGGAAGAGATCAAGGACCGGCTGCAAGTCGGCAACGCCACCGCCCTGCCTTACCCTGACCGCCATTTCGATTTCGTCTTTTCCATCAACACGCTGCACAATTTGCATTGCTACGATCTGGACCGGGCGCTGCGAGAAATAGA
>DATMOE010000205.1:0-7319 GCA_035568435.1 Herbaspirillum sp.
AATTGCGCCTTTGGCGCTGCGCCGGCCGCACCCATGGCGACAAAAAGCGGCAGCAGATGTTCCTCGCTGGGATGATTGCGTTCCGCGAACGGGGCCTTGGCGCGATAATCGATCAGCAGATTATGTTCATTGTGTTCAAGCCGGTCTTTGATCCAGTTACCGAATTCGCTGACCCATGATGGAACTTCAAGATCGCCGCCGCCACGACGGACTTCATAGAGATTGTGCGTCATGGAGCCGGATCCGATGATCAATATGCCTTCTTCGCGCAGTGCGCTCAAGGCCCGGCCCATTTGTTCGTGCTGCGCGGGTGTGCCGCCGCGAATCAGTGAAATTTGTGCGACTGGAATATCGGCATCTGGATACATCAGGCGCAGCGGCACCCAAGCGCCGTGGTCCAGGCCGCGCGTGGCACTGCGCGTGACGGCAAAACCGGCTTGCTCCAATAGCGCTGCAGCCCGTGCCGCGGCATCGGGCGCACCGTCTGCCGGATATTGCATATCGAACAGCGCCTGCGGGAAACCGCCGAAATCATGAATGGTCTCCGGCTGCGGCGCCAGACTCACCGCCGGGTGGCCGACCGATTCCCAGTGGGCCGAGATCATCAGAATTGCTTTCGGCCGTGGCAGTATTTTGCCAAGATCGAGCAGGAAACGATGCGCGGGCGTGTCGGTAAGCGCCAGCATCGGCGATCCGTGGGAAATAAAAAGGCTGGGCAGCTTGTCCATGATCATCCTGTGCATTGATTCTTCAGAGTTCAGACTTTATAACTTACTGAATCTGAGGTAAACCGAATGCAGTGGGATTGATTGTTTCAGTAAACGTTCTAATCTAGTGTGGTGTTGCAAGGGATTACTGGCTTTGTGCATGCGGTTGCGTGATCGGCGTTACCAAGCAGGCTTGCTCGACCCGATTCCGTCCGCCGTGTTTGGCTTGGTATAACGCCGCATCGGCATCGCTGTAGGCAGTCTCGAAATCGCCGCCGATATCGATCCAGCTGACGCCGAAACTGGCGGTGACCGGATGCGAGGGCAGGCAGATGAATGCGGCATCGGCGATGGCAAGCCTGATCGCTTCTGCCAGGCGCATCGCGTGGAGCAAATCTATTTTCGGCAGCAGTACGGTAAACTCTTCGCCGCCGACCCGGCCGACTTCGCCGACGCCGTTCAATGTTGTATTGAGCCGATCTACCAGTTCGCGGATGACCGCGTCGCCGACAGGATGGCCGAATGCATCGTTGATGCGTTTGAAAAAATCGATATCGAGCACGATCAGCGACAGCGGCCCTTGCTGCAGAGAACGTGCGGCGTGTTCGAATACCGCGCCGCGATTCAAGGCGCCGGTCAGATTGTCGTGCCGTGCCTTGTAATCGAGTTCCGCGCTGAGTTGCTGCAACGTGGTGTTGAGCGTATTTAATTCCTTTTCGGTCCGGTCGCTGCGCGCGATCAGGCGGCGCGTCTCGCGCATCAGGCGTTCATAATATTTGATCAATTCTTCCAGCGCCGGACGATAACCGTCGGCCGACGGATGACTTATCGCCAGCGCGTGGTAGGCCCTTGCCAGGGCGGCCGTTTCGGCTGAGAAAAGATCAATGTCAGTCATCAGCTTTTTATAGCGCAGTCGTGAAACGTCAGCGCGGGGAAGTCTTCTCGCAGCTCTTGCCCGAATTCGAAGATGGTGTCGTCGTCTTCATCGTGATACCAGTTCAAGATCACCGGCGTGCCGGCTTTGGCCTTTTCGTTGAGCGCACCGAATAACGCAAACAGCATCTTGGTGCTGGAGCTGTTGAAATAAGACAATGCCACGTGCGCTGAAATGGAGGCGACGCAATTATTTTCGTTTAGATATTCACGCAAGGCCTTGATGATATCGCCCCAGAAAGATGCTGCATTTTCTGGATACGACTCACCTTTTAATGAAAGCTGATGTTCGTCGAAACGAAAATCGACTTCTGGAGAACTCGCTGTTGCCGCCAAAAAGAGATTATTCATATTTTTATTTTCGAAAAATGAGGCTGACAACAACAAACAGATTGGCACTCCCCGTTGGTTGTTGCCGGCCAGGTATTCAAATTGTGGCTCTTAAATAAAACATGCTGTTGCCGTTGCCTGCCGGTGCAAACTGAAATTCCAGCGGTTCGCTGGCATCGCGCGCCATGGTCAGCAATCCCAGGCCTGCGCCCTTGCTATCGTCCGGCGTTTCCGCGCGCAGCATTTCTTTGTATTCGCGCTTGATTTCATCAATCGTCAAGGTGCTCAGATGTCCCAGTTTTTCGCGCAAACGATCGGCGACTTCGAGCAGCACCGGATTGGCGCAGTGCAGATAGTAGCGCTCATCCTTGGCCGTAATGCATACGGAACCGTGCCGTACCGCATGATCGGTCTGGCCGGGTTTTTCGTAGGAGTCGGCCGAGTAGTGAATGATGTTTTGCGCCATTTCAATAAATGACGAAAATAATTTACGCCGCGTCAAGCCTTCGGCGCCGACGTGTTCGATGCGCATCTTCACCGCATCGGCGACCGTTGCGATGATGTTTTGCGAAAAGTATCCTGCGTAAAAAAAGATGACTTCACCAGTTCCTGAGCAATGGCAGAAATCATGCAATTGTCCGTCGATCGATTTGCTTTCCATCTGTCGTTCTGTTTCCGTTAATCATTCAAAGTTAATCGAGGCGAAAGCCGAAGAAAGTAAGGTCGTCGCGTCGCCGCTGGCTGCCCTGATAGGTTTGTTGTTCCTGCATCAGCGCTGCACCGAGCGCGGCCATCGACAAGCCGCGATGGTGCACCAGCGCATTGCGCAAACGCTGCTTGCCGAAGGCGATATTCTTGGCGCCGCCGATCTGATCGATGATGCCGTCGGTACTCGCAAAGACGATCGTGCCCGGCGCCAATTGCATGCTTTTGTTGGTCCACACCATTTCGGTGGAGGTGTCGACATAGCCGAGTCCGGTGCGTTCGGCGTCAATGGTCTGCACTTCGTCCTGGCCTGGTTCAAGTATGAATAACGGCATCTTGGCGTTGGCGCATGTCAGCACATGGGTGGCGGCATCGAACCAGAAAAATGTTGTATCCATGCCGTCGTCGGATTCGGACAAACGATCTATCGCGGCATGTTGTCCCAGCGCGTGCTTCATGCCGCGGTTGACTTCACCCATCAGCATTGCCGGATCGCGCGGACCGTGCCGGTTCATTGCCTGCGCCAGCGCGGATGAAGCGATCAGGGTCAAAAAGGCGCCCGGTACGCCGTGGCCGGTGCAATCGGCTACGGCAGCGAACCAGCCTTCTGGAAAACGTTCGAAATGATAAAAATCGCCACCGACCACGTCGCGCGGTTCCCATACCAGGCAAGCATCGGTTAATGTTGCGCGCATTGTTTCGCGCGAGGTGCTCAGCATGGCGCGCTGGATGACGCTGGCGTAATCGATACTTTGCATGACCTGGCGATTTTTTTCCGACTGCAGGTCGACGATCATGCGCATCAGATCGAGGCCGGAACCCAACCCTGCGAATTTTTCGTTGTCGACGATCAGAAAACCATCGGCCAGCGTTTTATCGCCGGACGCCACAGCTTGTGCCGCCAGCGCTTCGATCGGTGTATCGATCTCGACGATCAGCGGATCTTTATCCATGAACGCGATGCAGGATTTTTTTTCGTACAATTCGCGATGGTAGGGCTTCGACATCTGCGACATGAAAATATTACGGCTGATCAAGCCCACCGGGCGCCCGCCTTCGAGTACCGGCAAGCTGATCAAATCACGGTATTTCCCGAACACTTCCAGGACGGTGGCATTGGATTGTTCGACGGTAACGCTAGGTACCGCCACTGCAAGGGCACTGGCTGATGGTTGCTGACCATATCGGTTTGAGGCCGGCATCACATGAAAGTCAGTTTCCATTGCATTATTATTGTTTTAATGAAAATCCAATGGTAAATGTCTTGTATTACCAGCGTGTGACTGCGGCCTGATTTTGGCCGTATTTTGCTGCTATTTTTTGGTTGCTGGATAGCAAGAAAACACGGCCTGGCGTAACGCGTTAACATGCGCAACCGGCGTATGGAGAGGTTACTTTTTCCTGCCGGCAATTTCCCATCGTTAAGGAGCTCGCATGACCGTCGTATTGTATGGCTACTGGCGCTCGCTCGCCACATTCAGGGTGCGTACTGCATTGAATATCAAAGGCGTTCCTTTTACCGAAAACATGATCGATCTGGTCAAGGGCGAGCAATACGACGAGCCCTACCACAGCATCAATCAACAACATGTGTTGCCGGTGATGGAGCATAACGGTTTGCGGTTGGCACAATCGCTGCCGATTATGGAATATATCAACGAGGTCTGGCCTGAAAATCCGCTCTTGCCGGCCGATGCGGCAGGGCGGGCGCGTGTACGCGCATTGGCGCAGATCGCGATTGCGGATACGCATCCGCTGCACGTACCCCGGGTCAGGGATTTTCTCGAAAAGGAATTCGGGCTGGACGAAGCAGCGCGGCTGAAATGGACGCATCATTGGCTGCGCAAAGGTTCGGAAGCGATCGAGGCGCGTTTGAGCGGAGATGGCTTATCGGGAACGTATGCCCATGGCGATCAGCTTACGTTGGCCGATATGGCGCTGGTGTCTCATGTTGTCGGCGTTCGCCTGTTCAATGCCGGTCTTGACAATGCGCCGACGCTCGAAGCGATTGCCGATCGCTGCCTTGCGCTGGACGTGTTTGCGAAGGCGCATCCGATGCGTCAGGCCGGCGCGCCCCAGGTATGATTTCGTAGCTGCCTCAATGCTGCGCCGCGAATAGGCTTCATAACTGATATTCATACAAAAAAGTAGACCGTTATGTTGCGCTGCGATATATTCGACGCGTCTCCTCCAATTTCCTCCTAAAGATATTGGATTTAGCCCGCGCCGAAAGGTCCGCGGGCTTTTTTTTGCGTGTTTTTTGTGATTGTTTTCGTCGACGGCTTAAATCTGGATGGGCAATGGTAAAGTGCTCTGCTTTCATTGCATATGCGTAAAGGTAGGGGAATATGTCTGTAGGAGAACGGCCTGATACGCCCTGTGTGGCGGTTTGCTCCACATTGTTCGACGATGTTTGCCGCGGGTGTGGCCGCACCGCAGACGAGGTTGCGCAGTGGGTGGCGATGACAAAAGAACAAAAAGATGCAGTGTGGGAACGTATTTTGGCGCAGGGGTATCCGCGCCGTCAGTCGTAAGCCCGCTGATGCCGTCTCAGCCGTATTTCGACTTGTTTTAGGTAAGAAAATACAGAAAAAAGTACCTTATTGTTGCTTTGCAAAAAACATGACGCCGCGTTGGCGCAGCATTGTTGATAATGCAATCAATGGCAGGCCTGTCAGCGCGGTTGGATCGCTGCTTTCGATCTTTTCCAAAATCGCAACCCCTAATCCCTCATTTTTTGAGCTGCCAGCGCAATCGTAGGGCTGTTCCAGGCGCAAATAAGCATCCAGTTCGTGGTCCGGTAAATCACGAAAGCTGACGAAGGTCTGTACGTTTTCTGTCTGAATGACCGGCTCGCTGCCGGTGCTGTCCCATAAACAGAGGGCGGTATGGAAAATAACGCGGCGGCCGCGCATTTTCTGTAGTTGCCGTAGCGCATTTTCATGATTGCCGGGTTTGCCGATTTGTTCGCCATCCAGGGTGGCGACCTGATCGGAGCCGATAATCAGCGCGCCGGGCGGGAGTAGGCGCAGGCTGATGACCCGCGCTTTTTCCTGCGCCAGCCGTAGTGCGGTGGTTTCGGGGGCTTCGCCGGCGAAGGCGGTTTCATCGATATCAGGCGTGATTACATCGAATGGCAGGCCTAATCTGGAGAGCAATTCCCGACGGTAGGGGGAGCTCGATCCCAGGACGATGCGGTTGCTGCGGATGTGGGTGGTGTTATCGGGATTGGTTGGCATGCTGTCTTATTTTGGTCGATGCGGTCAAAAAAGTATCGTAACACTTTGACTGATAAGGAAAAAGACTGTTATTATCGCCGGTTTTACAGATTCTTCTCTGGCATGAGTCCTTTCCTGATCGACGCGTTCAAATTTAGCAAGCTGTCAGAACGTCTCGAAGGCGAAACGATGATCGCGGAGATGGAGCGGGTAGCCGAAGTAGCGCAGGACAAATCGGGTTCGATTACCTGGGTGTTGCAAGGTGGCAATCATAGGCTCGGTTATCCCCAGTTGACGCTGCAGGTTTCGGGCGCGATCAATTTGCTCTGTCAGCGGTGTTTGACGCCGCTGAGCGTGAAAATCGATTCGGAATCCGTCTTGGTGCTGGTAAAGGATGAGGCCCGTGCCGATGAAGTGGAAGCGCAACTGGATGACGATGCGATCGATGTCATTGCGGTGTCCGAAGAACTGAATCTGCGTGACTTGATTGAGGACGAGACCTTGCTGTCGTTACCGTTCGCACCTAAGCACGAAATATGCCCCGATCAGACGGCGTCGGCTGATTTGGCGAAGAACGAAAAAGCATCACCGTTTGCCGTATTGAAAAATTTGAAGTGATGATGTTTTGCGTTGCAAAGCAGTCTTGGAAATAGGATCAGGAGCGCAAGCGCATCGTTATTTCTTGGTTAGCCAGACTTGTTCTGGCTATGTTAATATTTTGGAATTAAGAATTAGGAGTTGTCATGGCTGTTCAGCAAAACAAAAAAACCCCTTCGAAGCGCGGTATGCATCGCGCCCATGATTTTTTGGTCGCGCCTCCATTGGCTATCGAACCGACAACCGGTGAAACGCATCTGCGTCATCACATCAGCCCTAACGGTTTCTACCGTGGGCGCAAGGTTCTCAAGACCAAGAACGACGAGTAAAGAATTGTTGTTTTCAGGAAAAGCGGCGCAGTGACTGTTCAGTTTGCGTCGCTTTTTATATGTGTGAGAACAATGTGTCATTTTGGATCGCGCCCAATCTGGGTTTGCTGGCAGGCCGGTGGCGGACTCTGAATCAATAAAATGACAATAAAAATTTCTATCGACTGCATGGGTGGCGATCACGGCCCGTCGGTCACGATTCCTGCCGCCATTTCATTCGTCAAGCGCGAGCCCGACGTTGAGTTGATTCTGGTCGGTCAGGAAGCAATCATTCAAGCAGTTCTCAAAAAACATAAAGTTGCGGATCATCCGCGCCTGTCGATCCGGCATGCGTCGGAAGTGGTTTCGATGGAAGATTCGATCGAAGTCGCGTTGCGTCGTAAAAAAGATTCCTCAATGCGGGTCGCCGTCACGCTGGTCAAAGAGGGCGTAGTGCAGGCGGCGGTGTCGGCCGGCAATACTGGCGCACTGATGGCGGTTTCCCGTTATGTGCTGAAAAC
>DATMOE010000206.1:0-19094 GCA_035568435.1 Herbaspirillum sp.
TTCGCTGCTGGTATCGCATGATGTCAATGAGTCGTTCGGGATTGCCGATTATGTGTATTTCCTGTCGCAGGGCAAGGTTGTGGCGCAAGGCACGCCGGACGAGATGCGGGTGTCGACCGATCCTTATGTGAAGCAATTCGTGCACGCCGAAACCGATGGCCCGGTGCCGTTTCATTATCCGGGCAAGGCGCTGGCCGAGGATCTGGGATTGCGAGGGGCGCAATGATTTTAGACTGGGCGGCGGCGCTGGGCGCTGAAGTGCTCAAGACCTTGGGCGGGATCGGTTATGCGTTTCGCATGTTTTGGGGTGTGGTGCGCGGTTCCGGCAGTTTGCTGCGCAGGCCGCGGCTGGTGACCGATCAGATTCATTTCATCGGTAATTATTCCTTGGTCATCATCGCCGTGTCCGGTTTGTTCGTCGGCTTCGTGCTGGGCCTGCAAGGCTATTACACATTGAATAAATACGGTTCCGAACAAGCGCTGGGCTTGTTGGTGGCGCTGTCGCTGACGCGTGAATTGGGGCCGGTGGTGACGGCCTTGCTGTTTGCCGGGCGCGCCGGTACCTCGTTGACGGCGGAGATCGGCCTGATGCGCGCCGGCGAACAATTGTCGGCGATGGAAATGATGGGCGTCGATCCGGTGCGGCGGGTGCTGGCGCCGCGCTTCTGGGCCGGGATTGTCGCCATGCCGGTATTGGCGGCGATTTTCAGTGCGGTCGGCGTGATGGGCGGGTATGTGGTCGGCGTGCGGATGATCGGTGTCGATGAAGGCGCTTTCTGGTCGCAGATGCAGTCCAGCGTGGATGTCTGGAGCGATGTCGGCAGCGGTGTATTGAAGAGTTTTGTGTTCGGAATCGCCGTGACGTTTATTGCGTTGTGGCAGGGATATCGGGCGCAGCCGACGCCGGAAGGCGTAGCGCGAGCGACTACGCGCACGGTGGTGCATGCATCGTTGATGGTGCTGGCGCTGGATTTCCTGATGACGGCGCTGATGTTTAATTAGAACGCATGCGTTTTAGAATGTGGCATTGCGGTAACGGTTGAGCTGGTTTGGTGCGGTTTGACAAATTTCAGCGATTAATTTGAATGCAAGCCAATTAAAGCAGAGCATGCTCTGGTTGGCTGATAAAGGTAAAAAAACATATGCAACGCAAAATACTGGATGTCTGGGTTGGCCTGTTTGTGTTGCTGGGCGCTGGCGCGGTGATTTTTCTGGCTTTGAAAGCCGGTAATCTGAGCGCGTCTTCGTTCGGCCAGCAGAGCTATGTTGTCTATAGCCGTTTCGACAATATCGGCGGCCTCAAGCCGCGCGCAGCGGTCAAGAGCGCCGGCGTCGTAGTCGGCCGGGTTCAATCGATTTCATTCGACGATAAACAATTCAAGGCATTGGTCACGCTGGATCTCGATGAGCGTTATCACTTCCCAAAAGATAGTTCGCTCAAAATCCTGACCTCGGGTTTGCTCGGCGAACAATACCTCGGCATAGAACCGGGTGGAGACACCAACAATCTGGCGCAAGGAGATACCATCCGATTTACGCAGTCTGCGATCGTTTTGGAAAATCTGATAAGTCAGTTCTTATTTAGTAAGGCAACGGATACGAAGGACGACGCAAAATGAATAACAAGGTACGTTCCAAAGTGCAGCTTGCAACGCTGCCAATGCTGCTGATGGTTGCCGCACTGACAGGCTGCGCGAGCACCAATACGCCGGGCGATCCTCTGGAAGGCATGAACCGGGCGGTGTTTTCGTTTAACGATACTGTCGATCGTGTCGCGCTTAAACCGGCAGCGCAGGCATATGAGAAGGTGCTGCCATCGTTTGTGCAGACCGGCATCAGTAATTTTTTCGGCAACCTCGCCGATGTGTGGACGGGTGTCAATCAATTGCTGGAAGGCAACGGCGCCAACGGCGCATCCGACTTTACGCGGGTCGCCATCAATACCACCTTCGGTCTGGGCGGTGTGCTTGATATCGCGACCGAAGCCCGTCTGCCCAAGCACAAGTCCGATTTTGGCGTGACGCTGGGCGTGTGGGGTATTGGCGCCGGTCCGTATGTCGTGTTGCCGATACTTGGCCCAACGAATCTGCGCGACACGGCTGCATTGCCGGTCGATTCCTACGGCGATATCTGGCGTTACAAGTATCCGGTCCGCTGGCGTAATGTTGGTTACGGCGTGCGCCTCATCGATCGTCGCGCACAATTGTTGGATGCGGGCACTTTGTTGGACGATGCTGCGTTGGATAAATATCAGTTTGTGCGGGATGGCTATACACAGCGCCGCCAATCGCAAGTTGATAACGCTAAGCAATAATTAGCTATTGCATAAGCGTAAAACATGCTTATATGGGACCAAAGCGCATCTGCAACAGATAAAAAGTGTTGCGGCCGGGCGCCAGCCTGTTTTACTTAAAGGATAAATTGCTATGAAAATGTCTGCAAAATTACTTTTAGCCGCTGCGGCTGTCGTTATGCTGGGTTTTACCAGTGTGGCCTCTGCTCAGGAAGCACCCGATGCGCTGGTAAAGCGGGTCAGCAATTCAGTACTCGATACAGCCAAAGCGGATAAAGATGTCCAGGGCGGCAATCTGAAGCGCATTACTGCGCTGGTCGAAGAAAAAATCATTCCTTATGTCGATTTCGAACGCATGACCGCATTGGCAGTTGGCCGTCACTGGCGTGAAGCGAGCGATACGCAAAAGCAGCAATTGCAAACTGAATTCCGCAGTCTGTTGATTTCGACCTATGCTGGCGCGTTGTCGCAAGTGCGCGACCAGAAAATTGAATTCAGCCCGCTGCGCGCCAGCCCGACCGATACCGATGTCGAAGTGCGCTCACAAGTGATCCAGTCTCGCGGCGATCCGATTCAAATGAGCTACCGCATGGAAAAACTGCCGGACGGCTGGAAAATCTATGACATCAATGTGCTTGGCGCCTGGTTGATCGAAACGTATAAAGGCACATTCTCCAGCGAAATCGACAAGGGCGGCATCGACGGCCTGATCGCCACGCTGCAAGCTAAAAACAAGCAACTGGCTGCACGCAGCACAGTAAAGAAATAATTTCATGTTCAAGCCTGCCGTCAAATTAACGATGGACAATGCCAGCCAAACGCTGGAGGCGGGTTTGCAGGCAATGGCTGCGGGCGAATCGGATTTCGATTTATCCGATTTGCTTAGCGTCGACTCAAGCGCTGTCGCCACTTTGCTGGAATGGCAGCGTCGGGCCTTGCAACAGGGCAAGACGCTGCATTTCGGCGGCTTGTCTCCCAATCTGCAAAGTCTGATCGTCTTATACGGTGCTGCCGACGTACTGCCGGGCATCGTCATTGAGTCATCTGTAATATCGGCTGCGGCCGCGGCCGCAACCGACCTCCGACATCACTGACCCGGTTCTCCCCGGGTTGGCGCTTGCCGCTTGCCGCCTCTGTATCGGCTGCGATGCTGGAAATGCCGTAACCACTCAATTCCCCCAATTCCCCTATAATCACTGGTTTTTGCCACGCCGATCCGCTTGGACGGTTCTATTTTATAAAGTGCGTTCGTTCCGATGTCTGCCATCCAGATAAATAATGTCAAAAAACGATATCAATCGCTGCAAGCACTGAGCGGTATATCTTTGTCAATTGAAGAGGGCGAGTTCTTCGGCCTGCTGGGGCCGAACGGCGCCGGCAAGACGACTTTGATCTCGATTGTCGCCGGTCTCAATCGCGCCGATTCCGGTAGCGTCTCCATTCATGGTCACGATGTGGTGAGCGATTATCGCTCGGCGCGTTTCAAGCTCGGCGTCGTGCCGCAGGAACTGGTATTCGATCCGTTCTTTACAGTACGGGAAACCTTGCGCATGCAATCCGGTTATTTCGGCCTGAAAAATAACGACAAATGGATCGATGAGGTGATGGACAATCTCGATCTGAGCAATAAGGCCAACGCCAATATGCGCTCGTTGTCGGGCGGCATGAAACGGCGCGTGCTAGTGGCGCAGGCGCTGGTGCATAAGCCGCCGGTCATTGTGCTGGATGAGCCGACGGCGGGTGTCGATGTCGAGTTGCGTCAGACTTTATGGAAATTCATCGGCCGCCTCAACCGCGAAGGCCACACCATTGTGTTGACCACGCACTATCTGGAAGAGGCGCAGGCGCTGTGCAACCGGATCGCGATGCTCAAAGGCGGTCAGGTGGTGGCGCTGGATTCGACGGCGGCGCTGATCAAGCGCATTTCTGGATCGCAACTGGTGGTGCGGCTGGATAAGGGCGCTTTGCCCGATGCATTGAAAGGGCTGGTGACGCATCCAGAGCAATTATTATCCGGCGCACAATATACCTTGCGCGTCACCGATTACAACGAAGTCGAACCGATTCTGCAGACTTTGCGCCAAGCCGGTGCACAGATCGGCGACATGCAATTGCAGCAAGCCGATCTGGAAGACGTATTCATTCAGATCATGGAAGGTGCCAAATGAGCGGATTTCAAACCCTGTTTTACAAGGAAATGCTGCGTTTCTGGAAAGTAGCGACGCAAACCGTTGCTGCGCCCATCATGACGGCGATTCTGTATTTGATGATTTTCGGCCACGTGCTGCAAAACCGCGTGCAGGTTTACCCCGGCGTGCAGTACATCGGTTTCCTGATCCCCGGACTGGTAATGATGAGCGTGCTGCAGAACGCCTTTGCCAATAGTTCATCGTCGATGATTCAGTCGAAGGTCACCGGTAATCTGGTGTTTGTACTGTTGACGCCGTTATCGCATTGGGAGATGTACGGCGGCTATGTGCTGGCAGCGGCCGTGCGCGGTTTGGTGGTCGGCTGCGGCGTGCTGGCCGTTACTGTCTGGTTTGGCGGCTTGAGCTTCGTGGCGCCGTGGTGGATTGTCATTTTTGCCGTGCTGGGCGCAGGCATTCTCGGCACGCTGGGCCTGATAGCGGGTATCTGGGCCGATAAGTTCGATCAATTGGCCGCCTTCCAGAATTTCCTGATTGTGCCGCTGACCTTCCTGGCAGGCGTGTTTTATTCTATCCATTCGTTGCCGCCGGCCTGGCAAATGGTCTCGCATTTCAATCCGTTCTTTTATATGATTGACGGCTTCCGCTATGGGTTCTTCGGCCAGTCCGATATCAATCCGTTGTACAGCCTGGGGATTGTGGTGCTATTCCTTTTGGTATTGTCCGGGCTGGCGGTCCAGATGTTGAAGCGCGGCTATAAACTGCGTGCCTGACCGTCGCGCATCTTATTAATATTCACCGATCATTCACCGTTTTTCTGCAAGCAACCCTATGTATCCCACGCCAGAATTAGTAAAAAGTTACATCGTTGCCGGCCTCGATTGCACCCATGTCGAGGTCGAGGGCGACGGCCAGCATTTTACTGCTGTGATTGTTTCCACGGCATTTGCCGGCAAGCGCCCGATTCAACGTCATCAATTGGTCTATGCGGCGTTGGGCGATCGCATGCGGGAAGAAATTCACGCTTTATCCATGAAGACGCTTACTCCTGAAGAATTTCAAAAATAATGGATAAACTTTTAATTCACGGCGGTCATCGTCTGTCCGGCGAAGTCATCGTTTCCGGCGCTAAAAATGCGGCATTGCCGATTTTGTGCGCCGGTTTGCTGTGCGCCGACGATTTGCGGCTGTCGAATATACCGAATCTGCAAGATGTCGCCACCATGAAGAAGCTGTTGCGCCAGATGGGTTTGAGCGCGACGCAGGATGGCGCAGCGCTGGTACTCAACGGCAGCGCAATCACCTGCCTCGAAGCGCCTTACGATATGGTGAAAACCATGCGTGCATCGATTCTGGTGCTGGGGCCGCTGCTGGCGCGTTTCGGTGAAGCGAAGGTTTCGTTGCCGGGCGGTTGCGCGATCGGATCGCGTCCTGTCGATCAGCACATCAAGGGATTGCAGGCGATGGGCGCCGACATAACGATCGAAGCCGGTTACATCCATGCCAAGGCCAAGCGTCTGAAAGGCGCCCGTATCGTTACCGACATGATTACCGTCACCGGTACCGAAAACCTGTTGATGGCGGCGACGCTGGCCGACGGTGAGACGGTGTTGGAAAACGCTGCGCGTGAACCGGAAGTCGGCGATCTGGCCAATCTGCTGGTTGCAATGGGCGCAAAAATCGAAGGCATCGGCACCGACCGCCTGGTGATTCAGGGCGTCGAAAAGCTGCATGGCGCGCGGCATTCGGTGATTGCCGATCGGATCGAGACCGGTACTTTCCTGTGCGCGGTTGCCGCTGTCGGCGGCGATGTAACGCTGCGCAATACCCACCATGATTTTCTGGATGCAGCACTCGATAAATTGCGCGAAGCCGGTGTGATTCTGACCAGCGGCGAGGATTGGATCAGGGTGCAGATGGCGGCGCGGCCCAAAGCAGTCAGCCTTCGCACCACGGAATATCCGGGTTTCCCGACCGATATGCAGGCGCAATTCATGGCGCTCAATTGCATCGCCGAAGGCACCAGTCATATCACTGAAACGATCTTCGAAAATCGCTTCATGCACGTGCAGGAATTGAACCGGCTCGGTGCCTCGATTGATATCGAGGGCAACACCGCAATCATCAAAGGCATGACCCAATTTGTCGGCGCACCGGTCATGGCGACCGATCTGCGGGCTTCGGCATCGCTGGTGATCGCGGGGCTGGCGGCTGAGGGCCAAACATTGATCGAGCGCATTTATCATCTGGATCGCGGTTACGATCAGATGGAAGTAAAGCTATCGGCCATCGGTGCGCGGATCGAGCGCGTTAAATAATAACTGCGGTAACGACTGCGATAATGACGAAAACCCCATTTTTAGCAGAGGCGACGATGTCCGAACACCTCACCCTGGCGCTATCCAAAGGCCGTATTTTCGAAGAAACCTTGCCGCTGCTCAAGGCGGCAGGCATCGAAGTGACCGAAGACCCGGAAACCTCGCGCAAGCTGATTCTGCCGACCAATGATCCGCTGGTGCGGGTGATCATCGTGCGCGCTTCGGATGTGCCGACCTACGTGCAATATGGCGCGGCCGATTTCGGCGTGGCCGGCAAAGACGTGCTGCTCGAACATGGCGGCGAAGGCTTGTATCAGCCGATCGATCTAAAAATCGCCAAATGCCGCATGTCGGTTGCCGTGCAGGAGGGCTTCGATTACGCCAATGCAGTGCGCCAGGGCGCCCGCTTGCGGGTCGCCACCAAATACCTCAATACCGCGCGCGAACACTTTGCCGCCAAAGGGGTGCATGTGGATTTGATCAAACTCTACGGTTCGATGGAGCTCGGCCCGTTAGTCGGCCTGTCGGACGCGATTGTCGATCTGGTCAGCACCGGCAGCACCTTGCGCGCCAATCATTTGGTGGAAGTTGAACACATCATGGATATTTCATCGCGGCTGGTTGTCAATCAGGCCGCGCTGAAAATCAAGCGCGCCCGTTTGCAGCCGATTCTGGCTGCGTTTGAAAAGGCGACCCAGGCCATGGCCTGATTGCGGCCTTACTGCAGCCTTACCTTTGAATTGAAGAAGAGCGAAGACATGACGATTGCGATCAGAAAGTTGGATGCGGCCGATGCAGGTTTCGAGCAGACCTTGTCTGCAGTGCTGGCATTCGAAGCCGGCGAAGACGAGGCGATCGATCGCGCTGCCGCGGCTATTTTGGCGGACGTCAAGCAGCGCGGCGATGCGGCCGTGCTTGCGTACACCGAGCGTTTCGACCGGGTTGCTGCGGCCAGCGTGCAGGCGCTGGAAATCGGCCGCGATGCGATGCAAGAGGCATTACGGCAATTGACACCTGAGCGTCGCGCCGCACTGGAAGCTGCGGCCGATCGCGTGCGCAGTTATCACGAGCGCCAAAAGCGGGAATGCGGGGCCGATGGCTTTCTTTACACGGAGCCCGACGGGACCGTACTGGGACAGAAAGTCACGCCGCTCGATCGCGTCGGAATTTACGTACCCGGCGGCAAGGCGGCGTATCCGTCATCGGTACTGATGAATGCGATTCCGGCCAAGGTCGCGGGTGTGCAAGAAGTGATCATGGTGGTGCCGACGCCGGACGGCGTGCAGAATCAATTGGTGTTGGCGGCGGCGGCAATCGCCGGTGTCGACCGGGTATTCACCATCGGCGGCGCGCAGGCAGTTGCGGCGCTGGCCTATGGCACGGCAACCATTCCTGCGGTCGATAAGATCGTCGGCCCCGGGAATGCTTATGTGGCAGCGGCCAAGCGCCGCGTATTCGGCATCGTCGGCATCGATATGATCGCCGGACCTTCCGAAATCCTGGTGATCTGCGACGGCAGCACCGATCCAGACTGGATCGCAATGGACCTGTTTTCGCAGGCCGAGCATGATGAATTGGCGCAGTCGATTTTATTGTGCCCGGATGCCGGCTATATCGCGCAAGTCGAGGCCAGCATCAATCGGCTGTTGCCGGAGATGCCGCGGCGCGAAGTCATCCAGACCTCGCTGACCAATCGTGGCGCACTGATCAAGGTGCGCGATATGGACGCCGCGTGCGAGATCGCCAATCTGATCGCCCCCGAGCATCTGGAAATTTCCGCTGAGAATGCGCAGCACTGGGCCGATAAGGTGCGGCATGCCGGCGCCATGTTCCTGGGACGTTTTTCGTCCGAAGCGCTGGGCGATTACTGCGCCGGCCCGAATCACGTGCTGCCGACTTCGCGCACTGCGCGCTTTTCGTCGCCGCTGGGCGTCTACGACTTTCAGAAACGCTCAAGCATCATTCAAGTCAGCGCCGCCGGTGCGCAAACATTGGGCCGCATCGCCGCTGAACTGGCCCATGGCGAGGGCCTGCAGGCACATGCCCGCTCCGCTGAATTACGCTTGAAATAACGCATGAACGAAGGCAAGGCCGACTGGCTAAACCGGATTTATTGCGAAGATGCGCTGCACGGTCTGGCGCAGATTCCCGATGGCGCAATCGATTTGCTGATCGCCGATCCGCCTTACGGTCTCGGCAAGGATTACGGCAACGATTCGGATAAGCTTGCATCCGCTGCCTATTTGGACTGGATGGAAGCCTGGATTACATTGGCGCTGCCGAAGCTCAAAGCCAACGGCAGTCTATACATTTTCCTGACCTGGCGTTATGCCCCTGAAGTATTTGTCATGCTCAAGCAGCGTTTGACGATGATGAACGAGATCATTTGGGATCGCCGGGTGCCGTCGATGGGCGGCAGCACGCGGCGTTATTCTTCAGTGCACGATACGATCGGTTTTTTCGTCAAGGCCAAAGATTATTATTTCGATCTGGATGCGATCCGCATCGCCTATGACGCTGAAACAAAAAAGGCGCGTTCGCGCTCGATTTTTGTCGGCGCCAAATGGCTTGAACTGGGCTACAACCCGAAAGATGTGTGGAGCGTTTCGCGTTTGCATCGCGAACACAGGGAACGCGCCGATCACCCGACGCAAAAACCGCTGGAAATTATCGAACGCATGATCCGCGCTTCATGTCCGCCCGACGGCGTTGTACTCGATCCATTCATGGGCAGCGGTACAACGGCAGTTGCTGCAAAGCAATGCGGACGGCAGTTCGTCGGTTTCGAGCTCAATCCCGATTATTGCGCAATGATCGAAAAGCGCTTGGCCGCAATACCAATGCCGTCGCAGGCTGTCATCGCGTCGTCGTTGCCAATTTTATGAGGTTAAAACAATACCGAATCGCCATTTTGTTGCGTCCACGTCTACCTTAATCGACTGGCAATCGCTACAGTGCGCGATATTGCGCAAAATGCCGGTAAAATGCTGTCTCCGGGGATTTGGGTTTATTTCCTGGTTTTTATCAAATTATTCTTATTCAACCGCATCATCACCCTATGTCTACACCACGCACCGCAGAAGTTGTTCGTAACACCAGTGAAACGCAAATTCGCGTCGCCATCAATCTGGATGGCACCGGACGGCAATCGCTGAATACGGGCGTGCCTTTTCTCGACCATATGTTGGATCAGATCGCCCGTCACGGCCTGATCGATCTGGATATCCAGGCCAAGGGCGATTTGCATATCGATGCGCATCATACGGTGGAAGATGTGGGTATTACGCTGGGCCAGGCCTTCGCCAAGGCTGTCGGCGATAAAAAGGGCATCCGCCGCTACGGCCATGCCTACGTGCCATTGGACGAAGCGCTGTCGCGTGTCGTCATCGATTTTTCCGGCCGTCCCGGATTGGAATTTCACGTGCCGTTCAGCCGTTCGATGATCGGGTCATTCGATGTCGACCTGACCAGTGAATTTTTCCATGGTTTCGTCAACCACGCGTTGGTGACCCTGCATATCGATAATCTGCGCGGCGTGAACGCCCATCATCAATGCGAAACCGTATTCAAGGCCTTCGGCCGCGCTTTGCGCATGGCGCTCGAACTCGATAGCCGTTCCGCCGGCACCATCCCGTCTACCAAAGGCAGCCTGTAAGCATCTGTGTGCGTGGCGTTGATTCGCGCGATGCGTTAAAACTTCGATATGAATAAAATTGTTGTAGTGGACTATGGCATGGGTAATCTGCGCTCGGTAGCGCAGGCCTTGCGCCACGTAGCGCCGGAAGCCGATGTGCGCATTTCCGGTGAAGCAGCCGATATTCGCGCCGCCGATCGGGTGGTATTGCCGGGGCAGGGCGCAATGCCGGATTGCATGCGCAGTTTGCGCGAATCCGGCGTGCAGGATGCGTTGCTGGAAGCGGCGCGCAGCAAGCCCCTATTCGGTGTGTGCGTAGGCGAACAGATGTTATTCGACTGGAGCGACGAAGGCGGTATCGCCGGACTCGGCTTGCTGCCCGGCAAGGTCGTGCGCTTCGCACTCGACGGCCAGGTGCAGGCCGACGGTTCGCGCTTCAAGGTGCCGCAGATGGGCTGGAATCGCGTGCACCAAAAGATCGCGCATCCGCTTTGGGACGGTGTTGCCGACGACAGTTATTTTTATTTTGTGCATAGTTTTTACGCGGTGCCTGCGGTAGCGGCGCACACGGTTGGGGTCACCGAGTACGGTTCCGCATTTAGTTGCGCAGTGGCGCGTGATAATATCTTTGCGACACAATTCCATCCAGAAAAGAGTGCATCTGCCGGGTTGCAGCTTTACCGTAATTTCGTGCATTGGAAACCCTGATTTTTGGTTGCCCGCGAGGGGCATTACGCAGTCGCCGTTGTATTGCGTTGTATTGTTTACCTGCTATTTACGTTACTTAATGCTTTTCTTCTTCTCTAAATTACGAATGAAGCCATGTTGCTGATACCTGCCATCGACCTGAAAGACGGTCATTGCGTGCGCCTGAAACAGGGCGATATGGACCAAGCGACCGTCTTTTCCGACGATCCTGCCGAAATGGCGCGTCACTGGCTGGCGCAAGGCGCTCGGCGTTTGCATCTGGTCGATCTCAACGGCGCATTTGCCGGCAAACCTAAAAACGAATCCGCGGTGCGCTTGATCCTCAAGGCCGTGCGCGAATTCGCGCTGGCCAACGATGTCGATGAAATTCCGGTGCAATTGGGCGGCGGCATCCGCGATCTCGATACGATCGAGCGCTATCTGGACGCCGGCCTGTCATACATCATCATCGGCACCGCAGCAGTCAAGAATCCGGGTTTCCTGCATGATGCCTGCAGCGCATTCCCAGGACAGATCATCGTCGGTCTCGACGCCAAGGACGGCAAGGTCGCCACGGATGGCTGGAGCAAATTATCGGGCCATGAAGTCGTCGACCTGGCCAAGAAATTTGAAGATTACGGTTGCGAATCGATCATTTATACCGACATCGGCCGCGACGGCATGATGGGCGGCATCAATATCGAAGCGACTGTGCGTCTGGCGCAAAGCATGACGATTCCGGTTATCGCTTCCGGCGGCGTGCACAATATCAAGGACGTCGAAGCCCTGTGCGCCGTACAGGACGAAGGCATTGAAGCCGTTATTTGCGGCCGTTCGATTTACGAAGGCACGCTCGATTTGCAAAGCGCGCAGTTGCGTGCGGACGAATTAAGCGGCGATGGATCGGATCGAACGTCATCCGGCATCCTCGATCAAGAGCAGTCATGACACTGGCCAAACGGATCATTCCTTGTCTGGACGTGACCGCCGGCCGTGTGGTCAAGGGCGTTAATTTTCTCGAACTGCGCGATGCCGGCGATCCGGTGGAAATTGCGCGCCGTTACGACGATCAGGGCGCCGATGAATTGACATTTCTCGATATCACTGCGTCCTCCGATGGACGCGATCTGATTCTGGATATTATCGAAGCGGTGGCAGCGCAGGTATTTATTCCGCTGACCGTCGGCGGCGGCGTGCGCACGGTCGATGATGTGCGCAGGCTGCTTAACGCCGGCGCCGATAAGGTCGGGATCAATACTTCTGCGGTGACCAATCCGCAACTGGTGGCCGATGCCGCCGACAAATACGGTTCGCAATGCATCGTCGTTGCCATCGATGCCAAACGTGTCGGCGACAACAAATGGGAAGTTTTCACACACGGCGGCCGCAAGGCGACCGGACTGGATGCGATTGAATGGGCGCGCAAGATGGCGCAACTCGGCGCGGGCGAAATCCTGCTGACGAGCATGGACCGCGACGGCACCCGCAGCGGCTTCGATCTGGCCCTGACCAGCGCGGTGTCGGATGCGATTGCGATTCCGGTGATCGCTTCCGGCGGCGTTGGCGGTCTGCAGGATCTGGCCGATGGCATCAAGCTCGGCAAGGCAGACGCGGTGCTGGCGGCCAGCATTTTTCATTACGGGCAACACACAGTGCAGGAAGCCAAGCAATTCATGGCGGCACAGAATATTTCTATGAGGCTGGCATGAGTATCAGCGCGAAATGGTTGAATAAGGTCAAGTGGAATGAAATCGGCCTGGTGCCGGTGATCACCCAGGAAGTCGGATCGAACGATGTGCTGATGTTTGCCTGGATGAATCGTGAAGCGCTGGAGCGCACGGTTGAATTGGGTGAGGTTGTGTATTGGAGCCGTTCACGCAAGAAGCTTTGGCACAAGGGTGAAGAATCCGGGCATTTTCAGAAAGTGCACGAAATCCGGCTGGATTGCGATGAAGACGTGGTGCTGCTCAAGGTCGAGCAAATTGCCGGCATCGCCTGCCATACCGGCCGTCACTCCTGTTTCTTTCAAAAACTGGAAGGCGGCGCAGAGAACGCTGAATGGATTACCGTCGGGCCTGCGCCGATGACGGAGCCGGAAGGTGACGCTGAGCTTGAGAATAAGCCGGCGCCAAAGCGGACCCGCAAACCAGCCGCTAAGGTGGACAAATGAGCGATACATTGCAAAGACTGGCTCGCGTAATCGAGTCGCGCAAGCCGGCTAACGGCGGCGATCCCGAACAGTCGTATATAGCGCGCCTGTTCGTCAAAGGCGATGACGCGATTTTGAAAAAAATCGGCGAAGAAGCGACCGAAACGGTGATGGCGGCCAAAGACGCGCGCGTCGACGGCAAGACCGATAAAATATTGTATGAATGCGCGGATCTCTGGTTTCACACGCTGATTATGCTGGCGCAGTTCAATCTGACGCCGCAGCAGGTGCTCGACGAACTGGCGCGGCGTGAAGGTATTTCAGGCATTGAGGAAAAAGCCAACCGCAAACTCAATGCGCGTGAGCAGGCTGAGCAGAAGTGAGATTTTGGTTAGCTAGTAATTCGCCAGTAATTCGGGAGCAGCTTTGGATAATTGCCTTTTCTGTAAAATTGTCGCCGGTCAAATTCCGTCCGACACCTTGTATGAAGACGATCAGGTCAAGGTGTTCAGGGACATCAGGCCCGTCGCACCGGTGCATTTCCTGATTGTCCCGAAAGAGCATATTGCAACCTTATCGGACTGTAACGATGGGCATGCGGCGCTATTGGGTAAAATGGCGCTGCTTGCCAAACGGCTGGCGCAGGAGCAAGGTTGTGGATACCAGATTGCCGCCGACGGGACCAAAAGCGGCGGTTACAAAACACTCTACAACACTGGTCCCGACGGGGGACAAGAGGTGTACCATCTGCATCTGCATGTAATTGGCGGCGCGCATCCATGGCGTACAGGATTTTTCAGGGTTTAGCTGTAGTAGGACTGCTGCCGACGTAGCGGCGGCCGATGCAGACGACATTATTTTAGCTAGGAGATAGAAATGGGTTCATTCAGCATTTGGCATTGGTTGATCGTGCTGGTCATTGTGGCGTTGATATTCGGCACCAAGAAGCTGGGTAATATGGGCGCGGATCTGGGCAAGGCGGTCAAGGGTTTCAAGGATGGCGTCAAGGGTGAAGAAGAGCGGGCTGCCGAGACAAAGCAGCAACAGCAATCGACTATCGACGTACAGGCCAAAGAGAAAGACAAAACCGCTCTGTGAGCGGTTTTGAATGATGGCATTCCATGATCGTATTGCATGATTGATATCGGCATTACCAAGCTTGCTGTGATCGGCGTTGTCGCGCTGGTGGTGGTCGGTCCTGAGCGCTTGCCTAAAGTGGCGCGCATGGCCGGCACCCTGTTTGGCCGCGCGCAACGTTATATCAACGATGTGAAATCCGAGGTCGGTCGCGAGATCGAACTGGAAGAATTGCGCAAGATGCAGAAGGATGTCGAGACAGCGGCCAGCGACATCACCCAAGGCGTTGCACAAGAGATGACCGACGCAGAGCACGCGATCACCTCGGCCTGGGACGAAAAGGGCAATTTCGATCACCATCAGTACGATATGCAGGCGCCGACGCAGGCAACGCTGGACCGCAAAGCCAAAAATTTCCGTCAAAAAAAATTGCAACGCAATTCGGCACTGCCTGGTTGGTATAAACAACAGACCGGACGCCGCACGCATGTCATTTCAGCTGCGGCGCGCGTCGCCAAATACAGCCCCGCCAGCGGCAAGTCTTCCGGCTCCTTTTTCGGATGAGTCCATGCGTTTCTCTTATTCTGTAGCACACTGACATGGCTGACGAACACGCAACTACCGGTCACGAAGACACCTTTATTTCGCATTTGGTCGAGCTGCGCAGCCGCGTGGTGAAATCTGCGGTTGCGATTGTCGTGATATTCCTGTGTCTAATGCCTTGGGCCGCGAAAATTTTCGATGTGCTGGCACGGCCGATGATGGCTGCGTTGCCGAGCGGCAGCCGGATGATTGCGACCGGCGTTATTACCCCATTCCTGATCCCGGTCAAAGTAACGATGATGCTGGCGTTCATCATCGCGCTGCCATGGGTCTTGTATCAAGTCTGGGCATTTATTGCACCGGGTTTGTACAAACATGAGAAACGCTTGATTGCGCCATTGGTGATTTCATCTTCCGTGTTGTTCGTCACCGGCGTTGCATTTTGTTATTTCTTTGTCTTCGCGACCGTTTTCCCGTTCATCAATCATTTTGCGCCCGCCTCTGTTTCGGTGGCGCCGGATATCGACGCTTATGTCGATTTCGTCATGACGATGTTCATATCGTTCGGGATGGCGTTTGAAGTGCCGATCGTGGTGATCATACTGGTGCGTATGGGCTTGGTGCCATTGGCAAAACTGAAGCAGATTCGCCCGTATGTCGTGGTCGGCGCGTTCATCATCGCCGCCATCGTGACGCCGCCGGATATCATGAGCCAATTGCTGCTGGCGGTACCGCTGGTGGCGCTGTATGAAATTGGCTTGTTCATGGCGCCGATATTCGCCAAAGCCTCCAAAGCGCCAGACTCGGAAGAAGAAACGGTCTGATCAGGTACTTAAGTGATTAGGTTCCAACCTGTCTCAACCAGTGGACCAACGCTTGCGATTGCTTGAATGCAGTCGCTAAATCCTTGCCGAGATCGGTTGGGATCTTCTGCCTGATATCGATCTCTTTCCAGACGATAAAACTCTTCAATTTGATGTGTTCAATGTGCGGCGCGTCGGCATCGAAGCCTTTCGGCGGCCGTGTCAGCCGGCCTTCCTGTTGCAGATCGCCAAAGTTGGTCTTCAGCATTTTGTTTTTCAGTAATTTTTCAAAGCCGTCGGGATCGGCAATGATGTGTTGCCGGATCGCGCGCAGCCGTTCGGGCGGCGGCATGTATTCGCCGCTGGCAATCAGCAGCGTGCCGGTTTCATCGATATGAAAGTAGTACGCCGGTCCGCCGCCCTGGCTGGGTTTTTTCAAACCGCTGGCGGTGATTGCGGCAGAAAAATGAGTTTTGTAAGGAATTTTATGATGCGAAAAGCGCATGTCCCGATTAATGCGGAACAGCGCTTTTTTGGGATTGCAGGCGGCTACGGCCGGATCGAATTTCGTGATATCGGCAATCAGCTTGACGACCACCGCCAGAAACTCGGCGCGCAAAATATCGTAACGTGGCTTGTTCATGACAAACCAGGCGCGATTATTGTTTTCGGAAAGCTCCGCTAAATATTGGGTCAGGTCGCGAATATGCATAAGCTGCGCGCTACTCCGTAGGTTGCGGCGCGGGGCGTTTGCCGACCGTTACGCTGAGCGCAGTTTCCTTCGATTTACGCAACACCGTCATTTTCGCTTTTGCGCCTGGCGTTAGCTGCGCTACCAGATTGGTCAGCGCCGTGGTGTCGGTTACCGGTTTATTCTCGATCGCCACCACAATATCGCCGGGCATCATGCCCGCTTTATCGGCTGGTCCATTTTTCAATACGCCGGCGATAATGGCGCCGGTTTTTTTTGTCAGGCCGAAGCTCTCAGCCAGTTCGGGCGTAATTTCCTGCGGTTCGACGCCAATCCAGCCGCGCACCACATGGCCGGTCTTGATGATCGATTCCATCACGCTTTTGATGGTTGTGACCGGAATCGCAAAGCCGATGCCGAGACTGCCGCCGCTGCGCGAATAGATCGCTGTATTGATGCCGATCAGATTGCCGTTGGTATCGATCAGCGCGCCGCCCGAATTGCCGGGATTGATCGCCGCATCGGTCTGAATGAAGTTTTCGAACGTATTGATGCCGAGATGATTGCGGCCCAGCGCAGAAATGATACCCATGGTCACCGTCTGGCCGACACCGAACGGATTACCGATGGCGAAGACGACGTCGCCGACACTGGCGTGCTCCAGGTTGGCCAGCGTAATGGCTGGCAGATCGGGTAAATCGATTTTGATCACGGCCAGATCGGTATCCGGGTCGGCGCCGACGATTTTGGCGCTGGCTTTACGGCCGTCCGACAGCGCGACTTCGATGCCGTCGGCGGCTTCCACCACGTGATTATTGGTCAGGATGTAGCCTTGCGGACTGACAATCACGCCGGAACCCAGGCTGGCCGATTTATCGTCGGACTCATCGCCACCGTTCTGATCGCCGAAAAATTTCTTGAAAAAGGGATCTTCCATGAACGGATTGCTTGGCGACTTGGCCTCTGAGGTGGTGTAAATATTCACCACCGATGGCATTGCCAGCTTGGCCGCCGTGCGATACGAACCAGGCGCCGGTTGCGCCAGCGCTGCTTCCTGCATGGCAACACTGGAAGTGGCGACCGGTTTGCGCATCGTGTTGAATGCACCGGCCATCCATTCCGGCTTCAAGGTCGCTACAATGAACCAGAGCGCCAAGCCGACGGTGACAGTTTGCGCAAATAAAAGCCAAAAACGTCGTATATACATAGGAAAGATGAAAAATGACCCAAAAGTTGGTAGATAGGGATGCGTTAGCGAATTATCTAGTGCAAAAGCTTAATATTGAACAATACAGGGATTATTGCCCAAATGGGTTGCAGGTGGAAGGGCGCGCCGAAATCGGCAGCATCGTCAGCGGCGTTACGGCTAGTCTGGCGCTCATCGAAGCGGCGCTCGATCTGAAGGCCGACGCGATCCTGGTGCATCACGGCTACTTCTGGCGTGGCGAAGATCCGCGCGTGG
This sequence comes from Herbaspirillum sp., assembly GCA_035568435.1. Lineage (GTDB taxonomy): Bacteria > Pseudomonadota > Gammaproteobacteria > Burkholderiales > Burkholderiaceae_D > Herbaspirillum. The sequence goes on from DATMOE010000206.1 coordinate 17,805, forward strand.
TCGGCATCCGGCAAAAACGCCTAACCCAATTATTAAGCAATCAGATCAATTTATTTGCGTATCACTTACCACTGGATATGCATGCCGAACTTGGCAACAATGCGCAGTTGGCTAAATTGCTGGGGCTGAGCAATCATGGACGTTTTGCCGAAAATGATCTCGGCTGGCTGGGACGCGCCGACGGCGCAGATTTAGCGACGGTCGGCGATCTGGCAGCGCGCATTGCGCAAGTATTGGGACGCACACCGCTGCTCATCGGCGATCCGGCCCAGCGGCTCGATGTCATAGGCTGGTGCACCGGTGCGGCGCAAAACATGTTGGGAGACGCAATCAGCGCCGGCGCCGGCGTTTATATCAGCGGCGAGATATCGGAGCCGACCGTGCATCTGGCGCGGGAAAGCGGTGTGGCGTATCTGGCGGCCGGGCATCATGCAACCGAGCGTTATGGCGTCCAGGCGCTGGGAGCGCATCTGGCTGAACATTTCGGCCTGCAACACTGCTTCGTCGATATCGATAATCCGGTCTGAATCTATTAATCCGCCAACTGCTTCGAACGTGCGGCGAATTTATATCCTTGCTTTAAGCTATTTCTTTAGCGCGTCACGAATTTCGCGCAGCAATACGATGTCTTCCGGCGTGACGACGGGTGCGGCGGCATCGGCTGGGCGAGCGATTTCACGCGCCCGGTTGATGAGGCGCACCATCTGAAAAATGATGAAGGCCAGGATCAGGAAATTGATCAGGATCGTTATGAAGTTACCGTAAGCCAGTACCGCGCCGGCTTTTTTGGCCTCGGCCAGCGGTAATTGCATGCCCTGGCCGTTCAGCGGCAAATAATAATTGGCAAAATCGAGGCCGCCGAAAATACGGCCGATCACCGGCATGACGATGTCCTGGACCAGGGATTCGACAATTTTGCCGAAGGCGGCGCCGATGATGACCGCGACCGCCAGATCAACCACGTTCCCTTTGACTGCAAAGGCTTTGAATTCCTGCATCATGCTCATGATCGATCTCTCCGTAAAATGACTGGTTGTCCATACGTACGCTCGGGAAGCCTCAGATGCGCCGCCACAGTTCCCGGCAGGGCTTAGTAGCGGCTTTATAGCGCGATATTATCGAAAAGTAAATCCACCAGGGGCGAATTCCAAGGGGGCGCAGCAATGTTGCGTCGCGCAATCTGCAGCGTATAGCTGGCATCTTCAAGGGAAATCTTGTTAATATCCCCAACGCATTATGCGTTTAGCTTTAAAAGCGGGTTTTTGTCCGATATAATTCAGGGTTGCAACG
>DATMOE010000207.1:0-10861 GCA_035568435.1 Herbaspirillum sp.
CGGGCGGCCACCACCACCGCGCCCTCGCGCGAACACGGCGAAGCCTGCTGCAGCACCAGTCGGCCGCCGCCTGCACACGCCACCGTGAAACCGCCGTGGCCGTTCGCGGACAGGCGCCCGGCCAGCAAATTGGCGTTGCCGATAAAAGTGGCGACAAACAGGCTCTGCGGCCTGTCGTAGCTCGACTCCGGCGTATCGAATTGCTCGACCTTGCCGCCCTTCATAACCGCGATCCGGTCCGCCATCGACATCGCTTCTTCCTGATCGTGGGTAACCAGGATGGTGGTGATGCCGAGTTCGCGCTGGATGCGTTTGATTTCCAGTTGCATGTCCAGCCGCAGGTTCTTGTCGAGCGCCGCAAAGGGTTCATCCAGCAACAGTACGCGCGGGCGCACCGCGAGCGTTCGGGCCAGCGCCACCCGCTGCTGCTGGCCGCCCGACAATTCACGCGGAAAACGCAGCCGGTAATCCGACATGCGCACCATCGCCAGCATCTCGGCCACGGCCGCCGCGCACTGTTGGCGCGGCACGCCGCGGGCGCGCAGGCCGTAGCCGACGTTCGCTTCGACGGTCATGTGCGGAAACAAGGCGTAATTCTGGAACACGATGCCCGCGCCGCGCTCATTCGGCGGCAGCCGGTCCACTGCATCGCCGCCGATGCGTACTGTGCCGTCGCTCTGGCGCAGCAGGCCCGCCACGATGCGCAGCAAGGTGGTCTTGCCGCAGCCGCTCGGCCCCAGCAGGGCGACCAACTCGCCGGCGGCAATCGACAGGCTGATGGAGTCGACAACCATCGCATCCGCATAGCGATGGGAGATATTGTCGAGATGGACGTCAGTGGCGGCTGAATTGGCAAGACTAGGCATACACACGACTTTCGCAAAGATGTGGGGCGGCGCACTGCGCTTATGCCCTGATAAAAGCAATTAGCGGGCCATCGTGTTGCTATTGGAAACAATGCGCTGCGGATGCAGTAATGCCGTGCAGTGAAGGTGTTTTTATGTATTTAATTTCACTATAAATTGTTCACAATTTTTTATATTTTGCACTCAATTGGTGTGTGCGAGTCACGCTGGTGTAGGCGGATGCACTGAAAATGTGAGTTTGCGCGAGGTCTGTCGTTTTTTGCCGTGGCACGGCAATTGCTGCATAGGAAACGCGCAGCCCCCTCAACTTTCTACTAAAAAGGATAGTCCATGAGCACCTCGAACTCCCGCCGCCTGCTTCTTAAAAGCGCCGCAGCCCTTGGCGTCGCGCATCTGGCCGGTCATGCCGGCCTGGCCCTGGCGCAAAGCAAAGCCATTTCTGCCACTACCTTTCCGGGCGCATGGGAGTCGGCGCATCGTTCCATTCTGCTGCCTGCGTTCACCAAGGCGACCGGCGCCTCGACCAATCTGGCGGCCTCGCTTGCAGTCGACACCGTTTCGAAAATGGTCGCCTCCAAGGCCAATCCGCCCTTCGATGTCGTGATCCTTGATGAAGGTCCGTACCTGGCTGCGCTGCAATACGATATTTTCGAAAAAGTGTCGGTGGACAAGATCCCCAATCTGAAAGACGTGCCTTCGAAGTTCATCGACCCGCGCGGGCTGGGCGTATTCGTATCCGGCCAGATCATCGGCCTGGCCTACAACACCGAAAAGATCAAGACGCCGCCGCGGTCGTGGAACGATTTGCTGAAACCGGAATATAAGGGACGCGTTGGCCTGGCCGGGCTGGGATCGACGCTGATGATGGCATGGATGGTGGAGATCGCTCGCCTTAACGGCGGCAGTGAAGAAAACATGGAACCGGCCTTCGAATTCGTGAGGAAACTGCTGCCCAATGTCAGCGCGGTATCCGCCAGCCCCGGTGCGTTGGCGACCTTGTTTCAGCAGGATCAGATCGATATTTCGATCCACTACAACAACAATGTCGGCGACCTGCAGGGCAAAGGCGTGCCGGTCACGCTGGCCAAGCCGGATACGGGTTATATCCACATCAAGAGCACCATGCACATCGTGAAGAATACAAAAAATCCAGACTTGGCCGCCGCCTACATCAATGCCGCGCTCAGCCCGGAAGTGCAGACGAAGATGGCCGATGATCCTTACTTCATCGTGCCGACCAGCACCAAGGCATCGTTCAGCAAAGGCTTGCAGGCATACGCGCGGGACATGAAAGCGGTGGAAGCGATGAACAGCGTCGACTGGGCGAAGCTCAATCCCCGCCGCGCAGAATATATCGATCGGTTTAACCGTCTCATCAAGGGGTGATGCTAGCGGCCGTGCGTGCGGCTGCCATGCATGGCGCTCATGCGCCATGGTAGGATGCTCAAAAATTGATGGGGAGACTCCGCATGGCAGAAAAGGCCGTAATCTACGGTGAACGCGAGGACCTGGCTGAAGACCGGGTCGTGTTTATCGCAAAATTCGCCGGGACTGAAAATCCTTGCGTGATCAGCCGCAGCGCGCTCGAACTGCTGGCCAAAGGCAGTTCAGGCGGCATGCTCTACCTATTCAACGCCCACCGCGAACGTATCGCCGAAGTAGCCCGCAGGCGGCTGGCCATGAACCTGGGAGTCATGCCTATCCTGAGCGTCAACGATTTTCAAACCGGATGACGGCGCATAAGCGATTGATTCCATTAGGGAAATTTTGGTGGAAAGTGCAAGTTTCGAACTTGCGACCCCTGCAGTGTGAATGCAGTGCTCTACCCCTGAGCTAACCTTCCATTTGAATTGATGCTGCAATGAACGCGAAACCGCGTCATGAAAAATACACGGTCTCCGTTAAAGCGGTTCGCATTATCGCATACCCAATACAAGATAGACAACTAACTACAAATAAGTGCTTTGCGGCGAATCTCTATCCGCCGCAAAACGCTCATCCCAGAGCACTGATAAATCGACGAAACGACTTTTCCGCCTGGCTTCAACCGCATGGCCTATTAGCTTGGAGCGCTGCGCCATCACCGCAGTGATCTGTTGTTGTGCATTTAAATCACGCCATTGATTGAAACACTGCACGATCGCCTCGCTGACTTGGTTCGGTTCCTTCACGGCGATATGCTCAGCCAACATTGAAATAAGTGGGCCGCAGCTATTTTTTGCATGCTCTTGAAGATGTTGGGTATATATTTTCAGGATGATCGATTTTCCCGCGAAACTATTTTTCAGTCTCCCTACCAGCACCAGGTTATAACGATTTACCGAAGCCTCCTGGATTTCCCGACGTTTAACCGGGTCGTTGCGCTCGGCCTGCGATAAGGCGCGCAAGGCCGAGATCGCAGTCGCGTCAAATGCCACATTGGTATTTGCAATCGTCAATTCAAATTTATCAGCGACACTGCTTCTTTTCGCCGTCACTAACATGAAATGGCCCTCGAAAAATAGCGGCGCTACAGCAATGCCGTTCTCTGATGCAGCATTGAACAATCCATCGAGCTGCTGCGTGATCGCTTCGACGACAACCCCTTTGCCTATATTGATTTCCTGCTCATAACCGTAGCGAACTTTGCCGAAACTTGCACCTACTTCATCGGTTGTGACAAAACGTGTGCCGTCGAAGATATACCTGCCCGTGTCTCGTTCATCTTCTATGCCGGTCGCATCGATCAGGCTGGATTTGATCTCGTCCAGCCGCCTCGGCGGGATCGCGCTATTCCCATCCTGATTGTCGATGCCGTTACGCGCAGACTGCCCGATTAAATGCAATAGCGAGGCCGGCATTGCAAACATCGTCGATTTAGGGTTCCAATTGCTAAGGCTATCTTGCGTTTCGATCAGTTGTTTTATCATCTCGCAATTGACTGATGAGGACACGGCAGGGTCAGCATAAAGTTCCAGTAATTTTTGTTCAGCGTAATACGCCTGCTCGGGCGACTGTTTACATGTCGCGATGCCGATGAGTGCTTTAAGCATGCTGCCGAACATTTTGAAAGGGTCGGCATGGCTGTCATGAACGCCGTTGGCCACCACGCTGTCGACCAGGCGGTCGATCATGGCTTTGTTTGTATTGTCCAGTTGGGAATCGCGCTGTGAAGTTGCAGCCGCATCGGAGGAGAATTTCGGAGAATTAAAAACGGCGCTAGGCTGCGCCGATAGAGTTACTTGCGTCATGAGTTTGTGAGTCCGTAAAAGATAAGCGTCACTGTTAGTGTGCTAAGAAAATAATCTTCTCACGCAACGCATTATTGGCCTCGACAAAAACTGCTGATTATTCTCTCGGATAGTTCTTATTACTGCGTAGGAATAACAGCCGCACTCAGCGCACGCCAGATGGTTTTGCCTTTCGATTCCTTGTCCAGACCGGCCAATACTGCCTCATGCTGTGCCAGTTCCTCTACCGAGGCAGCACGCACGATGATCTCGGCCAAAGGCGCTAACGCCATCGTATTGCCCAATGCATCGCTCTCCTCGGCCACCCCCAAATCCATGCTGAGGCTATTTTGCCCGCGCGTCATCGCCAGATACACTTCCGCCAGCAGCGCCGCATCCAGCAAGCCGCCGTGCAAAGTGCGGTGTGCATTCGAAATCCCGTAGCGATCGCACAGCGCATCCAGCGAATTACGTTTGCCCGGATGCATTTCCTTGGCCATCGGCAGCGTATCGATGACGCCGCTCACATGTTTCTCAAAATTCGGGAACCCCAGCAAGTTCAGTTCCATATCCAGAAAGCCGATATCGAACGGCGCATTGTGGATGATGATCTCGGCGCCGGCGATGTAATCGAGAAACTCGGCCGCGATTTCGGTAAATCGCGGTTTGTCGTTGAGAAATTCGGTGGTCAATCCGTGTACCGCCAGCGCGCCCTCTTCCGAATCGCGGTCTGGGTTCAGATAACGGTGAAAATCGTTTCCGGTCAGTTGCCGGTTCAGCATTTCAACACAGCCGATTTCAATAATGCGATTGCCGCTACGGGGATTAAGTCCGGTGGTTTCAGTGTCGAGAATAATATGCCGCATAGAAAAAATAGTTCCTGTCAAAGTCTTACATTACTGTTTCAACACCGCGATTGGCCAGCGCGTCGGCCCGTTCATTGCCGGCGTGTCCACTGTGTCCCCGCACCCAGCGCCATTCGATCTTGTGACGCGCCTGCGCCGCGTCAAGCTGCTGCCACAAATCCACATTTTTAACCGGCGCGCGCGCTGCCGTTTTCCAGCCGCGCGCCTTCCAGCCATGTATCCATTCGCTGATGCCCTTTTGCACATATTGACTATCCGTATGCACAATCACTTCACAGGGACGCGATAAGGCCTTCAGCGCTTCGATCACCGCCAGCAATTCCATGCGGTTATTGGTCGTGCCCAGTTCGCCGCCGAACAATTCTTTTTCGTGTTCGCCCGCCACCAGCACCGCCCCCCAACCGCCCGGCCCAGGATTGCCCTTGCACGCGCCATCGGTAAAAATCTCAACTTTATCCATCTTTGCTTACTTCTCTTTCCTGTTTCAATTGCTGTTCAATTGCTATTTCGACTGCTATTGCGACTGATTATCGCCCTGATTCTGCCGCGCCTGTGCCTTATGCGCATGGCCGGCCCCGGCCCGATTGGTCGCCGGCACCGCCCGCGCCGATGCGGCCGAACGCTTACTCAATACCGGCCCGATCAGACGCATGCCTTGCACCCGCTTGATCGCCCGCACCACATACACAGCGCCGAAATAAGGCCACCAACGCGCACCGGCCGACTCCAGGAATCCGAAGCGATGCAACCACTTCTGCGTGTCGCAAGGCGGCGCATAGCAGCCGAAATGCGCGCGTCCGACTTCCATATTCAATAACTTGAGCCAATCTTTCAGGCGCGGCAAGGAAATGAATTCGCCATCGCGCGGCAAAAATGCACCGCCGGTCAGACGCCCTGCCGCTTGCCGCATGCCCCATAAACTGGCGGGATTGAAGCCGCTGATAATCACTTGGCCTTCGGGAATCAGCACGCGCTCGACTTCCCGCAATACCTGATGCGGCTCGACCGCAAATTCCAATAGATGCGGCAACACCACCAGATCCAGACTTTGCGACGCAAACGGCAACTCTGTGAAGTCATGCGAGACAACCACCGGGAGTGGCTTGTCCGGCGTTGCATCATCGCCTTGGCTGTCTTCGCTGCTCTGACGGCTCTGACGGCTCTGACTATCGCCATCGGCGGCCGCAGCCGGAGATGCCGGCGGGATATGCTTGTCGGTCAGCCATCGATAGGGCATGCGGTTGGCTTGCAGTGTGCTGATCTGCGGCAAGCCGATCTGGAGCGCGTGGAAGCCGAAAATATCGGACGTCAGCGCATTCAGATGTGCCTGCTCCCAATCGCGGACATACAAACCGGTCTCCGTTTGCAGCCATGCGCCGAGGTTTATAATGGCCTTTTCTGATGACGAATCCCTCATATTTGACTATGCCTGCTCTCTCGAATGACGCATTGCACGTACTTGCAATTCCGGCTTTTAAAGATAATTATCTCTGGCTGATTCACAACGGCGCTTACGCCGTTGCGGTCGACCCCGGCGACGCCGCGCCGATCCTTGCTGCGCTAGAGCGGCATCATCTCACGCTGGCCGCTATTTTACTGACACATCACCACGCTGACCACATCGGCGGCGTGCCGCAGTTGTTGCAGCATACCAAAGTCCCCGTCTACGGACCGCGTAATGATGCAATCGCCGCGGTCACGATCCCGCTGGACGAAGGCGACCGGGTCGATCTGGCCGAATTGCCGTTGCAATTGTCGGTGCTCGATGTACCCGGCCATACCCTCGGCCATATCGCCTACGTGGCGCAACAGCAGGGCTGGCTGTTTTGCGGCGACACCTTGTTTGCCGGCGGCTGCGGCCGTTTATTCGAAGGCACGCCGGCGCAGATGATGCAATCGTTGGGAAAATTAAGCGCGTTACCGCCCGACACGCTTGTGTATTGCGCGCATGAATACACCATGGCCAATCTGCGTTTCGCCCAGGCCGTCGAGCCCGGCAACGCAGCACTGCAACAGCGCATTGCCGACGAACAAGCAAAACGCGACCGGGGCCAGCCGACCGTTCCCTCCAATATCGCCCTGGAACGGCAAACCAATCCATTCATGCGTTATACCGTGCCGGCAGTCATCAAAACACTGACCGACGGCGGCCGCATCGATCATCCGGCGCCGGTGGCAGCTTTCGCTGCACTGCGCGAATGGAAAAATAATTTCTAAGACGAAATTAGTAGAACTCCTTTCAAATCAAAGGCTTGTCCATTCCGGACAAAGCTTGTCATAGTTGTATTTTTTACTTGACTCGATGAAAGCGGCTTACGTACACTGCGAAAATCGTAGCTTTTTATATCACCGGCAGATGTCCACCGGTTACAGGACATCGAATTTATGCAGCGCTTTTTCAAACAGCTAGCCTCCGCTTCCCTATTGGCGTTCTTCGCTTCAGCTGCTGCTGTCCACGCCAACGACATTTCGATCTACCCGGTCCCATACAATTCGCTCAGCAGCAGTCAAAACCCCACCGATCCAACGCAGACCATGCACATCGCCGATGTCGATGTCTGGGCTCGCATCCGCAAGGGCTTCGGCATTCCGAATCTGGAAAATCCGCTGGTGACCTCCCAGACCGAATGGTATAGCTCGCGGCCGGACTATATACAACGCACCACCACGCGCGCATCGCGTTATCTGTATCACGTGGTGGAGGAACTGGAAAAACGCGGCATGCCGACCGAACTGGCTTTGCTGCCGTTTATCGAGTCCGCTTTCAACCCGCAGGCCTATTCCACCGCAAAAGCGGCCGGCATGTGGCAGTTCATCCCCTCCACCGGACTGGATTACAACCTGGCCCAGAACATGTTTACCGATGATCGCCGCGATGTGCTGGCGTCTACCGATGCGGCACTGACCTATCTGCAAAAACTGTATGGCATGTTCGGCGACTGGCAACTGGCGCTGGCTGCTTACAACTGGGGCGAAGGCTCGGTGCAGCGCGCCATCAAAAGGCAGGAAGCCGCCGGCCTGCCGACCGATTACAACAGCCTGATGCCGCTGATGCCGGTTGAAACACGCAATTACTATCCGAAGCTGCAAGCGGTCAAAAACATCATCGCCGCACCGGCCGATTACAACATCACGCTGCCGATTGTCGACAACCAGCCTTACTTCGTCACCATCGGCAACACCCGTAATATCGACGTCAAAATCGCGGCGCAACTGGCCGAACTATCGGTCGATGAATTCAAGGAGCTCAATCCGCAGTTCAAGCGCCCGGTAATCATCGGCGGCGAAGATGCGCAAATCATTTTGCCGCAAAGCAACGCGGAAAAATTCAAAACCAACCTGAGCAAATGGACGCATGCTTTGTCTTCCTGGACCTCGCATACCGTACTTTCCGCACGCGAACGGATCGAGACCATCGCCAGCAAATTCCACACCTCGCCCGAAGTAATCCGCTCGGTCAATCAGATTCCGCCGAAGATGGTACTGCGTGCCGGCTCCACCATCCTGGTGCCTAGAATGTCCACTGAAGCAACTTCGGTCGACAGCGATATCACGCAAAAAGTGGCCGAAAACGCGAAGATGCTGATCGCGCCGGACGAACCGGAGACCAAGCGTATTTTTATCCACGCCGGCAAACGCGATACGCTGGCCGGAATTGCCCGGCTCTATCACGTCAGCGTGATACAAGTCAGGCAATGGAACAGCCTGCACCGTGACGTATTGTCCAACGGCCAGCGGCTGACGCTGGAAGTGCCTTATCGCAGTAATTATCGCGGCGTGGACCGGGTCGTGCAGCCACGCAGCCATCCCGTGGTGCAACGTCGTGTTGCCGCCGCTGCGCCGATTCGCGTGCATGGCGTGACGAAAAAAGGCACTATCACGCTGGCATCGGAACGCACGCCGCGTAAAAACTGATTTTGCCATCCTGATTACTGCGGCTCGACCCGCTCACGAAGTAACCGCGTAGGTCGACGCCGCCAGCAATCGCTGCGTATAAGGATGTGCCGGCGCTTTCAATACCGTTTCAACCGGCCCGCGCTCAACGACCTTGCCATCTTTCATCACCATCACTTCATGCGCCATCGCGCGGATCACCGCCAGATCATGACTGATGAACAAATACGACATCCCATATTTGCGCTGCAGCCCGGCCAGCAGGCTTAATACCTGCTGCTGCACCGAGACATCCAGCGATGAAGTCGGCTCGTCCAGCAGCAGCAACGCCGGTTTCAATATCAGCGCCCGGGCAATCGCGATGCGCTGGCGCTGCCCGCCTGAAAACGCGTGCGGATAACGCGCCAGGATATCGGCCTCCAAACCCACTTCCCGCAAAGCGCCGGCGATTGCCTCGCGCTGCTCAGCCGGGTTCAATTGCGGCTGATGCAACGCCAGACCTTCGCCGACAATTTGCCCGACAGTGCGACGCGGCGACAGCGATGCAAACGGATCTTGAAACACCACTTGCATGCCGGCGCGCAACGGCCGGATGGCAGCGCTGGACATGCTGTCGAGCCGATGGCCCTCGTAGCTAATGCGGCCGTTCACCGCCGCCGACGATAAGCGCAACAGCGCCATGCCTAACGTCGTCTTGCCCGAACCGGATTCACCCACGATGCCCAAGGTCTGGCCACGCGGCAAAACCAGATCGGTCTCATCGACAGCGACGAAGGTTTCCTTGCGCCACCAGCCACGCTTGATTTGAAAGGTACAACGCAAGCCCTCGGCGCTGAGTAATGGCGTCTCCTCTGCATGGCGGCCCTCATCGACGGCATCAACCAGACGCTGCGGATGGCTGGCCAGCAATTTCCGGGTATAAGCCTCGCGAGGATGATCGAACAGATCGCTGCTGCGCGCCGTCTCGATCAAACGTCCGCCCTCCATGACGCCGACCCGATCGGCAAAATGCCGCACCAGATTCAGGTCATGCGAAATCACCAGCACCGCCATATTTTCTTCGCGCTGCAAGCGATTCAGCAACTCCAGTATCTGCACCTGAATCGTCACATCGAGCGCCGTGGTCGGCTCATCGGCGATCAACAATTTCGGCTGGCACGCCAGCGCCATGGCAATCATCGCGCGTTGCCGCTGCCCGCCGGATAACTGATGCGGCAAAGCGCCGGCCCGCCGCGCCGGTTCCGCAATGCCGGTTTGCGCCAGCAACTCCACCGTGCGCAAAGCTGCAGCACGAGCGCTCAATCCCTGATGCAGCATGAGCACTTCGGCGATCTGATTACCGATAGCGAACAATGGATTCAATGCCGTCATCGGCTCCTGGAACACCATCGCAATATCATTGCCGCGCACACCGCGCATCACGGGTTCGGACTGTTGCAACAGATCCTTCCCGTCGAACAGGATTTTGCCGCTGTATTCGGCGTCCTGATTGAGTCGCAGCAAGGATAGGGCAGTCACGGTTTTACCGGAGCCGGATTCGCCGACCAGCGCAAATTTCTCGCCCGGCTCGATGCTGAAACTGACATCCTGCACCACGGGCTTGCCGGCTCCGAATGCAATCGACAGATTCTGCACTTCCAGCAGATTGACATTCGACACATTCGGCCCGTTCAATTACGCCTCCTGACATCAAGCGCATTACGCAAGGCATCGCCGATATTGGTCAACAGCAGCAACGTCACCGTCAACACAATAAAGGTCGACAACGCGATCCACCACGCATCCAGATTGTTTTTCCCTTGCGCCAGCAGCTCACCGAGACTCGGCGTCGACGGCGGTACGCCCAGGCCGAGAAAATCGAGGCTGGTCAGCGCCAGAATCGATGCGCTCATCCGAAACGGCAGAAAGGTCACGACCGGCGTCAGACTGTTCGGCAGGATATGGCGCCAGATAATCTGCGCATTCGACAAGCCCAGCGCGCGGCCGGCCTGCACGTATTCCAGATTGCGATTACGCAAAAAATCGG
>DATMOE010000208.1:0-3410 GCA_035568435.1 Herbaspirillum sp.
TGCCGGCCCTTAAGTAAAACAATAATTTTTTAGGACGGTGATTGCCTCTTCGCTCAGGCCGCCGTGCCCTTCCCCAGGTCGACAGGGCCTTTTACGCCCCGGGGAAGGGCACGGCGGCCTGATCGAAGAGGCACTTCGGCATCTGCGAAACTAATCGGGACGGCCAAGCGCTTTTGATTTTTTTGAAATTGAAGAAAATTCCTTGGTCCGGCGTAAATACGTGAACGTGCCCCTTAGCGCAGCGCTTTGCCCGGCTGCCGTGGCCTTCCCCGGGGCGTAAAAGGCCCTGTCGACCTGGGGAAGGCCACGGCAGCCGGGCAAAGCGCTGCGCTAAGGGGCAATCTCCGAAAAAAATCCGGCTCGGGGCCGGATCATCTGATTGTTCTATTTTTGTTGAGTTTATTAATCTGCGACTTTTGTACCTCTATATTTGCGCACGCCAATATAAATAGCACCAGTGATTAGAGAGCAAATATCAACCCAATTCCCATCAAATAAAAAATTCAATTTGATATCTGCTGATTAGACAAAATGAAATACCTTTACAGCACCCGCGACTGCGCCAACACCAGCACCGACGAGCCTAGGATCCAGTAACATATCGATCCACCCCAAAAATACGCCAGCGATAACCGATCCAATGAGAGCGCCTCCGGCGACGAGTCTCAACTTCCTGAGTGTAACTTTATGGTTCATATAATTTTCCCTTACATGTGCCATCAACGAATTATGATTTCGTTTGTTTTTATCGGAGGCTCTTAAATTTACTAAGGGTAGCTCTATGCAAGCGCAGCCCGTGGGTCTGCCAGTGAATATTTGCGCATCGTAGCATGGATACGAAAAAAGATAATCTCTGTTGCCAACCGAAAAAGCCGCCGCGCATGGGTGGTTCGAAAGGTTTCTAGCCCAGAGTGATAGGGCTTCCTATTCTGTCGCTGCAACCACTGAGCAACACTTCCAAGAGTACTCCTATGCTGGGCGCACAGGACAGCAACGCCGGGCAGTTTGCCCGGCGATGGTGATACAAAACCGATCAGAGGCCGACCGGATAACCATCCTTGCGATGATCGGATGCCGCCACATAAGCGCCGTTATCCAAACGCATAGCTGCCTGGGCGCTACCGAACTCAACATCGAAGCGCTCTGCAATCGTGATCGGATGCCCGCGTGAGATCAAGCCTTCGATCGTCGCTGGCGGCATATTCCATTCAACCGTAACGCCATGGTTGTCGTCCAGCACGCGCCAGCGTGGCGCATCGCTGGCCGCCTGCGGGTTCAGCCCTTGATCGACCATGCGGGAGATCATCTGCATGTGACCCTGTGCCTGCATCGATCCACCCATCAGACCAAAACTCATCATCGGCTTGCCATCTTTCGTCACGAAGCCAGGGATGATGGTGTGGAATGGACGCTTCCCAGGCGCCACTTCGTTCGGATGGCCGTCACGCAGATTGAAGCCCCAACCACGATTTTGCAAAGCGATACCGGTATTAGGCACAACCACGCCCGAACCGAAGCCTTTGAAGTTGGACTGAATAAACGACACCATCATGCCCTTGCTATCGGCAGTCGATAGATAAACCGTGCCGCCGCTATGCGGTTCGCCCGGACGAGCGCCCGCTGCGCGATCGGGATTGATCAGCTTGGAACGTTTCGCCAGATAAGCCGGATTGAGCAGGTCGGCTGGCGTGACGTCCGTCATACGATCCACATCGCCCACATATTCATGCAAATCCGCGAACGCCAGCTTCATGGCCTCGATCTTCAAATGCATCGCTGCCGGGCCATCATTGTCCATATTCTTCAAATCGAAATGCTCAAGCATGCCCAGCGCCATCTGCGCCGCAATACCCTGGCCGTTAGGGCCGATCTCATGCAGTTCGATATCGCGGTAACGGATGCTGATCGGCTCGACCCATTCCGGCTCGTTGGCGGCCAGGTCGGCTTCGGTGATTAAACCACCGGTATTGCGTGCGTGCTGCGCAATCGCACTGGCTAGTTCGCCATGATAAAAATCATCGCCCTTGGTGCGCGCGATACGCTCAAGTGTATTCGCCTGCCCCGGGCAAATGAAGCGCTCGCCCTGCAGCGGTGCGCGTCCATTCGGCGCAAACGCTTCGCGATAGCCAGGCTGCACGATCAGTTCGGCGACCTGCTTTTGCCATTGATTATGGACGTTATGCGAAACCATATAACCGTTGCGCGCATAGTGTATCGCCGGCTCGAACAGTTCTTCGAACGGCAAGCTGCCAAAGCGCTCCCAAGTGGCGCGCCATGCGGAAACGGTGCCCGGCACGGTGACCGAGTCCCAACCGCGCTTCGGCATTTCCTTGTATTTCGAAAAATACTCGCGCGTCCATGCGGCCGGTGCGCGGCCCGATGCATTCAGGCCGTGTAATTTTTTACCATCCCAGATTAACGCAAACACATCGCCGCCAATGCCGTTATTGCAAGGCTCCACCACGGTCAAGGCGATTGCCGTGGCCAGCGCCGCATCGACGGCATTGCCGCCGCGCAGCAACATCTGCAAGCCGGCCGATGATGCCAGCGGCTGCGAAGTCGTCACGACGTTGTCGGCGATCAGCGGCAAACGCTGCGCTGTATAGGGGAAGGTCCAAAAAGGGTTTTGATTCGATTCCATTGATATCTCTATGTAAAGGTGAGTATTTATTTGTGACGCGGGTCGAATGCGTCGCGCAATCCATCGCCTAACAAGTTAAGCGACACGACCAGCAAGAATATCGACAGCCCCGGCCAAATCGCCATCCACGGCGCGGTGTCGACATAATTTTTAGCGGTATTGAGCATGCTGCCCCAGCTCGGCGCCGGCGGTTGCAGGCCCAGGCCCAGAAACGACAGGCTGGCCTCGGCGATGATGGCGGCCGCAAATGCCAGCGTCGATTGCACGATCAACGGTGGCAAGACATTCGGCAGCACATGCCGCAAGGCGATGCGCCAGTGCGGATTGCCGATGGAGCGCGCCGCTTCGATGAAATCCTCGACCTTCACCGCCAGCACTTGCGCGCGGGTCAGGCGGATGAATACCGGTGTTGCAGAGATCCCGATGGCAATCATGACATTGGTGAGATTCGGGCCGAGAAAGGCCGCCAGGGCAATTGCCAGAATCAAGAACGGCACCGCCAGCATCGCGTCGGTCATGCGGGAAATGATGCCGTCGGTCCAGCCGCCGACATACCCTGCAATCAGCCCGATCGGCACGCCCAGCAGCATCGAAATGCAGACCGATAACAAGCCGACCTGCAACGAGGCGCGCGCGCCCCATAGAACACGCGAAAGCACATCGCGTCCGAGTTCATCGGTGCCGAACAGAAAGGCCGACGACGGCGCCTTGCGCACTGCGCTCCAACTGGTGGCAAGCGGGTCGTAGGGCGCGATCCAGGACGCACACA
>DATMOE010000209.1:0-11811 GCA_035568435.1 Herbaspirillum sp.
TTCACTCCATGCCGGAAGCAAGCCGCCATCGGCAGCGAAACGGTAACGGCCTTCCTGCCATCCGGTGCCGAATAGTGTGAGCACTTCCGAGTAATAACCCGCCGGCGATGCTTGTTGGTCCGTTGCTGCGATCCGCGCCAGTTGGCCATCGGCCAGCGCGGATTGATCCGATGCCGCCAGCATCGGCAGCACCGCGGCCGAGAAACCTTTGAAGCCGGCATTCGGTCCGAAGTCGCCGGTGACTGTATCGACCTTCTCGGGAGGATAGCCGTGGGCCAGGACGTAATCGGCCATCGGCTGGTAAGTCTTCAGCAATGCCGCCCGCGCCGAATCGCCGGCGGCCAGCATACCGGCCCAAAGATAAACCCGGATGGCGTCATAGGAACCCGCCGCCGCCGTGATCGTATCGGCGGAAAAGCTGCCGGGTTGCGGGCCGGATGCGCTCGGTGTGTCATCACTGGCGTGCTCCGGCGCATTGCCGGCAGTCTGGTATTGCACCCAATCCGGCGCGAAGCCATGGACTGCCGGTTCCGTTAGCAGGCGCAGCGTTGAGGCGCGCAATTGTTGCCACTGCGGCTGGTCGGGCAAGGCGCTCACCAGCCCTTGCACGATCTGCAAGGGTACGTAGCTGGGATTGAGCCGCCAGCGATGTGCGTCAAGTTGGTAGCCGAGCGCCGCCGGCAACAGGGCGCGGCCCAAGCCGGGCAGTGCCGCGCTCTCTTCCGCCAGGATGCGTTTGGCAAGCAAAGC
Source organism: Herbaspirillum sp. (assembly GCA_035568435.1). GTDB lineage: Bacteria > Pseudomonadota > Gammaproteobacteria > Burkholderiales > Burkholderiaceae_D > Herbaspirillum. The sequence goes on from DATMOE010000209.1 coordinate 751, forward strand.
ACCCATCGCCGTGAAACGCCGATCCTGCCATTGGCGTCCGGCCTGCACCAGGCTGTAGGCGATCCATAGATCGGCATCGGAGGCCGAATTCGTATCCAGCACCCCGAAAACGCCGTCTTTATTTTTGCCCCATAACCAGGCCGGCAAATGACCGATCAGATCGCCTTGCGCCAGCTTGCTTTGGGTCCAGTTTAATAATTTTTCGAAGGCCGGCTGGTCGTTGGCGACCAGCGCAAAGAACAGCCCATAAGATTGGCCCTCGGAGGTGGTGCGGGTGTCCGAGGAGCCGATGTCGATCACACGGCCTTCTGGACTGATGAAGCGCGTTTTAAATGCTTCCCAACGCGGCCAGGGTTGGCAAACGGGGCGCGTTTCTGCTGATGCTGCTGATGCTGCCGATGCTGCCGACGCCGGCAAAGCAAGCAGCAGCCCCGGCAGCAAGAGTGCGGCTACACGTGCATAGCGTATTAACCGCTGCGCGGATACGTGCGCGAGGGTGGCGGGCACGTCAAATACCCCGTCGGCGCGCTGCCAGCGCTTGCAAGCCGAGGAAGACGCCGATGGCGACCAGGATGCCGGCCAAGACGCCAAACATGGCCAGCGCCAGCGGATATTGGATGGCGATCATCCAGATCCGCGCATACCAGGGGAAATCGCCGACCACATACTCCGGCCCGATACGCTGACCTTGTACATTCTCCCCTCGGATGACCGTCAAATCGCCTTGCATCTGGCTGACTTGTCCGGGATTTTGCAAGGCCTCAACGACGTTGCCCAGGCTGGCGTCATCCGAAGCCGCCAGCGCCACCACGCTGCGGTATTTCATATAGGGCGATTCAAATCCGACCAGCGTGCCGAATGGGCCGCTTTCACTAAATAAGGCCGAGCTGCGGATCAGGGCGTTTTTCGTGTCGTCTCTGGCGCTCACCTTAACCGTAAATCGATAACGGTTATCGGCGGAGGCCGCGATTTGCATCGGCGCAATACTGCTCCAACCCCTCATGAGCGCTGCTGTGGCGCCGCTGCCGATGACGAGAATATCCTTGTCGATGACGCCCTGCACACTGCTGGCGTGCGCCACCTGCACCCGCAGCGCGGGAAAGCCGGTCCATTTCCCCATTTCGCCCATCAAGCTCAACATGCTTTCGAGATCCGCCGAACTGGCTTTGTCGGGCACGACGACCAAGGTCTGCGCGAGGTCGGCGTAGGTTGTAAACGGAAAGCCGCTGTTGGCGAAGAACGCCAGATTCGGCATCACGGCATAGTGTGCAAAGCCGCTGAAGTCGATGGTTGAATCCGGGTCGATCGCCGCGCGCGCAGGATTACTCGATACGCCCGAGCACAGGCCGGACTTCTGTGAGTCCATGGTGAATTTCAATTGCAGTTGATTGTCGCTGCCGACCCTGAATGCAGGAATATTGATGGCGTTGCTCATGCCGGAGGTGTCGTCGTTGAGGATAGGCAAGCGCAATTGTCCCAATTTTGCCTTGTCTTCTTCCGCGCCCGCCAGACTCAAATGAAAAGACTTGATGAGCAGTCCGTTGATCGCAACGTTGAGACTCGAATCGTTCACCACCGAAGGCGAGGTATAGCGGTAATGCAAATCGAGCGGCACACCGCGGCCGTTCCATGCGAATAAATCCGCAGGCAGATGCATGTCGATGCGGATCGGATCGGGGGTGCTGCCGTGCACTTGCAGCAGGTCGCTGTTGGCGACGACATTCTTGAATTGCACAGCCCGGTCAACCGGCAGCCACTTTGGCGCATCGTAGGGTTTGCGCGGCGCGCCGATATCGACATCGCCGACCGTCACGCTAGCGCCGGTCAGCATATTCTTGTTCATCACGAGGACGTTGACGGCGGTTTGCAATTGGGCCGCATCGCGTCCGAGCACCAGCAACAGTTTTTTGTCCGGCGCGCGCGGATTTGGCACGATCATCAGTTCCGGGCCAGTAATCGCGGCAATATTGAGCCCGGCGGGCAAGGTAGCGGCGGTTGCCATCACGATCGCATTATCGGCCTCCGGGAAATCATGCAAGACAGGAAATTTCGCGCCGCGATAGTCGGCCTGCACGCCGAACCACGACGCGATCACGGCTGCGCTGCGCAGCATGTCGTTGCTGGGATTGGCCGGCAGCACAAAGGGTAAAACCAGTTTGATACTGTCCCTGCGATCGAAGAAAGGCGCCGGCAGCAAGGCCAGATCGGAGGGCAGTTCAACCGATTGCTGCTCCAGCACGATCTCGCTGGCCGGACTGATATCGGTCCATAGAGCGGAGTTGGACGGGTCTTCGCAATTGGTCACTGTGTAGTGCGACACCAATTCAAGCGACACCTGGTTGAAGTCGGCAAAAAAGCGCGGATCGAGCGGAATATCGATCGCCGTCGGCTTGCCGGCATGCTCGGCGTCGAACGGGACGGTGGCTGCGGCCTGGTTGTTGATCAGGACACGAATATGGGACAGGGGGAAAACCAGCGACGGTGAATAGGTGTACACCAGATGCAGGTGCGCCGCGGTGATCACCCGGTCGAGCCGCACGCCGACCCCCAGCGCATGATCGTCGATAATACCGCGCAAGCGGATCGGCTCGTAAGCGCCGAGCAGGGAAAACGGTAAATGCACGGTGCTGGTAGTCGGAGCGGGAGCGGTAGCGTTGGCCGCCTGGGTGTCTGCTGCCGCGGATGGTTTGATCGTTGCTGATGTGGCGGGTGTTACAGGTGTCATTTGCGCCGCATTCCCCATCGACATCAGCATCGTCAAAGCAACAGCAACGGCAGACAAACCAATTTTCATAACTTATTTCTTTATTCTTTATTCTGGTGGAGCCGCCGCGGGCATCAAATTACGGCAAACGCATTTGACCTGTCATTTAGGATAAATGGGTGGTAGTTTTTAAAAAATTACATTTTTGGCAATATTACTATGTCATTGATACGCAAATATGGCCTGAGCCTATTTATAGTACTTTTGCGCAAGTATTTTTAAAATACGCGTGTAAATTCAACCATAACTGATTAAATCTGCAACACGATAGTGGTATAAGTTCCAGAAAGTGGGATTGATGCGTAAGACTGTTGCATTTAATCCAAATTGTTTTACCCATATCAAAATCCCATGCCCAATCCAATCGATCCAGCAATGCCGGGCCGCCGCCTTAGCCCAAGTTTTTGGCTGGCGGGCCGGGTTGCGGCTGCAATCGGTCTGTATGCCTGCATTGCAGCGGCGTTGCTTAAATGGTCTTACCTGTCCGATCTGCTCGCCATTCTTGGCGCGTCCCTGCTACTGCTCGGTGCGGCCTTATTCGATCATTGCTACGCCACCGGCACGCCCCCGGTTACGGACCCCGCCACCACCGGCGCCCATCCTCTGCGGCGTTGGCTGACGGCGCATACCGCGCTGGGACACCCTGGGAGAATTACGGTGTGGTTAAACCGCCACCGGGCTTATATCAGCGCTGCATTTCTGGGCTTCTCCGCAGTGGCCGGCGCGTTTCAAGCCATTGCGGGCAGCGGCGGCGCGGCGCCGGCGGCCGGGATCACGATTGCATTGGCGGCGGCAAGTCTCCTGCTGGCCTTGTTGCTGATCGTTGCCGAACGGTGGGCTGCTGCGCTGGCTAATGGTCAACTGAATGGCCAACTGGCACTGGCGCGCATGTTGCGCGTACCGATTGCCGCTTGCTTGTTCGTTGCCGCAACGATCTTCGCGCAACGCAATGGGCTGATGCTGCCGCATGCGTGGGTGCAGTTTGGCGCGGCGGCGATCGGCATCGTCGCCCTTGAGGTCGGCGTGCGCGCGATGCTGGGTTATTTCGATCCTTCGCGTCATGGCGAACCCTCTGTGCAGAAAGTGCAGCCGCTGGTCGACAGCGTATTAGTCAGTTGGTTCCGGCGGGGCGCTTCGCCATGGCTGGCGATGTGCGATTACTATGCGGCCCGATTCGGCGTCGATCTGCGGCAAAGCAGAGGCCTGATTTTTATCCGGCGCGCCATTCCCGGATTTTTGTTGCTGTCCTGCCTGCTGGCCTATACGCTGAGCGCGGTGACCGAATTGCAACCGAACCAGCGCGGTATCGACGAACGGTTCGGTCAACCGGTGCGGGTATTGCAGCCGGGCCTGCACGTCGGCTTGCCATGGCCGTTCGGCAAAATCATCCCGGTCGAGAATGGCGTGCTGCATGAATTCGCCATCGCCTCTGCCGACCTTTCCAGCAACGTTTCCGCCAACACGCGCCAGAGCGCCATCGATGGCCCGCCGCCCGACAGCGCCAACCGGCTTTGGGACAGCTCCCACGCGTTCGACACCACGCAATTGATTGCCGGTCAAAGCAACGGCCGGGAAAGCTTCCAGGTCATGAATGTGGATGCGCGCTTTATCTATCGGATCGGCGCGTCCGAGCGCGATGCGCTCGCCGCCAACTATCAAATCGCCGATTTGCCCGGATTGCTGCGCACGCTGGCCGGGCGCATATTGATCAAGCATTTTTCGACGCAAACCCTGCAGGCGATACTGGGCGAACCGCAAGATCGAATGGCCCACAACATCAAGCTTGCGCTGCAGGCCGATTGCGACCGCCTGCATAGCGGGGTCGAGATCGTGGCCGTCATTATCGAATCGATTCATCCGCCCGGCGGCGCGGCCAATGCCTATCACAATGTACAGGCCGCCGAACTCGATGCGCAGGCGCTGATTTTTTCCGAACAGGCACAGGCGGCGCAAATTTATAACGAGGCCGAGCAAAATGCCGCCGTCACGCGCAATGGCGCGCAGAGCAGCGCGGCGCAAATTGGCGCCGATGCGAACGCCTCGGCATTGCGTTTCGATGCGTCCCAAGCAGCTTACCGCGACGCCGGCCCTATTTTCCTGCGCGAGCAATACATGCATGCGCTGGCGCAGGGCTTGCCGCACGCCAAACTGGTCATCCTCGATCACCGGATTGCCGATGCCAGCCGCTCGACCATCGATTTACGGGATTACACGCAAGCACGTCCAGACGTGAGCGCAGCGCTGCTGCGGCCCAATGTGAGCGGCGCGGCCAATACAAAATAGGAGAATGAATTTGAATTTTTTTCACCGCCACAATCATTCCCATCATGCTGAGCATGAGCATGGAGAACACGGTATGTCACACCCTTCGCGCAACTTTTACCTGCGTTGCGCCGCCGCGGGAATCATCATCGTGCTCGGCGCGCTGGCCGCCAGCCTGGTACAAGTACGCGCCGGAGAAGCGACTGTCATCACGCGCTTGGGCAATCCGTCGCGCGTGTTGTTGCAGCCCGGCGTGGCCTGGCGCATCCCGGCGCCGATCGAAAACAGCATCCCGGTCGACCTGCGTCTGCATACCACCTCGACCGGCCTCGAAGACGTCGGCACGCGTGATGGTTTGCGCGTCATCATGCAAGCCTATGTTGCATGGCATGTGCGGCCCGACGCGGAACATATCGAACGCTTTTTGCGCGCGGTGCGCAACCAGCCTGACGAAGCGGCGCTGCAGATCCAGACCTTTATCGGTTCGGCCCTGCAAACCACCGCCAGCGGCTTCGACATGACTTCGCTGGTCAATACCGATGCCAGCAAGGTGCAACTCGACACCTTCGAACAGCACTTGCGCGCCACGGTCGAATCGCAATTGCTCGATGCTTATGGGGTGGAAGTATCGCAAATCGGCTTACAGCGGCTGACCTTGCCAGCTGCAGTGCTGGCGGCGACCGTCGACCGGATGCGCGCCGAGCGCCAGACCATCGCTGCGCAACGCACCGCCGAAGGACATCGGATGGCTGCCGAGATCAATTCCAGCGCAGAGCGCGACGCACACATCCGGCTGGCGCAAGCCGGGGTCGAGGCGGCCGGCATCGAAGCCCAGGCGCGCGCCGATGCAGCGAAAATTTATGGCGCTGCCTATCAAAGCAATCCCCGCCTGTACACGACCTTGCGCTCGCTCGATACGCTCAATACCGTCATCAACGCCAACACCCGCATCGTCTTGCGCACCGATGCTGCGCCGTTCAATGTGCTGGTCGATGGGCCGGCCAATACGTCGCAAATACCGCCAGCGGACAAGGCCTCGCTCAAGGGTAAGAAATGAGTTTCAAGCTGAACCTCAAGCCGAACCGCAAACCGGGCATCGGCCCGTTCGCCGAAGCGGGCGTGATTATTTTCTACCTGCTGTTTGCCGCCACGCTGATCGCCGCGCTGGGCTGGCTTTTTTCCAACATCCGCTTGGTGCCGTCGCAGAGCCGAGCGGTCGTCATGCGCTTGGGTGCGCTCGATCGCGTGCAGGGGCCGGGCTTGTTGCTGGCGTGGCCGGCGCCGATCGATCAAGTCTGGCTGGTGCCTGCGGCGGAACAACTGCAGCAACAAACGATTGTGTCTTTGCAGCGCATTGCAGCGGCGCAAAATGCAGACCGGAATAATGCCGTGCTCGGCGAGCTGCCGGATGCCTTGGCAGGTTCGGGTTATCTACTGACGGGCGACGCCAGCGTGGTGCAGTTAGGGGCCACAATTTTCTATTCCGTCGACGATGCCTACGCTTACATCGTGCAGCGCGAGCATATTGCGGCGGCGCTGGAACGGATTTTTTCGGCCGCCGCGGTCGCCGCTTGCGCCTCGCGCGATCTGGATGCGGTATTGGTGGCCCGCCCCGAATTGATCGCCCACGATGCAAGCGCGGCGCAACAGCGCGAACGTCTGCATGGCGATCTGACGGCGCTGGTCAACCGGCGTCTGGATGATCTGACAGCGCAGGGCGTGGGCTTGGGCATCCACGTCAAGCGGGTCGATATCACGCCATCGCTGCCGACTGCCACCGCGCTCGCCTTTGCCGGTGTTTTGATGTCGACCCAAAGCGCGGCGGCGGAAATCGCCACAGCCCGCACGGTGTCTGAAAACATTCAGCAAGCGGCCGGGCGCGACGCGCAGGCCTTGCTCCAAAGCGCGAAATCGAATGCCGCCGAACAGGTTGCGGCGGCGCGCATCGAAACGGCCGATGTCCTGCCGCTGCGAGGCGCTTCAGCGCTCGCCGATCCGGGTTTGCTCGAACGGGATTACCTGGCTGCATTGCAGCCATTGTTATCCAAAGCCGGATCTGTCGTGACCGTAGACGCCAAGGACCGTTCCGCCCTGATTCTCACAGGGCCGGGTTCATGAACCGGCTCAACGAAAACGCGCTGCCGGGCGTAGATGCGGCAGCCATAGCAGAACCGCGCTATGCCGGCGTGCAATTTTTCCTGGCCATGAGCGCGGCCAGTCTTTTGCTGGTCGGTTTTATCTGGTCGATCGCGATGCCCGCAGCCAGCGACGTCGGGCAGATATTGGCCGGCATTGCGTCGCTGATCGTGGCCGTGCCGGTGGCTGCGTCCGTATGGCACAGCTTGCGTGAACCCGGCCTGCATGGGGTCACGGATCGTCTGATCGGGCTGACCATGCTGGCCGCTTGGGTGTCCGGCGATATGGTCACGGCGGCGCTCTTGCCGACCATTATGATTTTCGGTCATGTGCTGGAGGAGCGCAGTCTGGAAGGCTCGCAGAATGCGATCCGGGGGTTGCAGAAACTGGGCCGCGGTATTGCGCATCGCCGCACGGCCGCAGGCGTTTTCGAGGATGTGGACAATCAAGCGCTTGCCGTCGGCGATGTGGTCGAAGTACGCGCCGGCGAGCATATCCCGAGCGACGGCATCGTACTGGACGGCTATGCCAATATCGACAACGCCATACTCACCGGCGAATCCGCGTGGACCGCGGTCGGCGAGGGACAGCATGTGTTGGGCGGGGCCATCAATATGGATGGCCTGCTGAAGCTGCGCATCACGAAAATCGGGGAGGATGCGGCCTTGGGGCAGATCATCAAATTGATGCATACCGCCGAACATGCCAAGCCGCAGATTACGCGCCTGATCGAACGGCATGCCGGCGTCTATACGCTGATGATTGTATTGATTGCGGCGATCGTCTGGTTCACCAGCGGCAATGTGCCGGCCATGCTGGCCGTGCTGGTGGCGGCTTGCCCGTGCGCGCTGGTGATTGCGGCACCGGCGCCGGCATTGGCCGCGGTAGCCGTCGCGGCGCGTCACGGCATTCTGATTCGCGGCGCGGCTTTTCTGGAAGAAATGGGCGATCTGACCGCATTAATCATCGACAAAACCGGCACCCTCACGCAAGGCCGGCTGGAACTGGTGGCCGTCGATACGATGCAGCCGCAGGACCGCCTCATGGCAGTGGCGCTGGCGGCCGCGCTCGGCAGCCATAGCAATCATCCGGTCAGCCGGGCGCTGGCGCGGCAGGCGCAAAGCGGCAGCGCCGTGACCTTATCCGACATCAGCGAGCATCAAGGGCTGGGCCTGACGGGACGCACGCAAGACGACGACATTATTGCGCTTGGCCAAAGTGCATTATTCGCCCAACTCGGCATCGAGATACCCGCCATGCCCGACCATGACGGGCCGCTCGCCGGCATTGCCATTAACGCCCGTTTCGTGACGTGGTTCAGGTTCGCCGACCCTTGCCGCGCGGAAGCCCGGGACGCGTTGGAAGATATCGGACTGTTGGGTCTGGGGCGGCAAATCCTGCTGACCGGCGACCATGCCAAAGCGGCGCAGCGCGTGGCCGATGAAGTCGGCATCCGGCAAGTCCATGCACAGGTATTACCGCAAGATAAACTGCAGGCGGTCATAGCAGAAACACAAAGCGGTCAACGGCCGCTGGTGGTCGGCGACGGCATCAACGATGCGCTTGCGTTGCGCGCCGGCGCGGTCGGTATCGCCATGGGCGACAAAGGCACCGATGTGGCGATCGCCGCGGCCGACATCATTCTGATCAGCAGCGATCTACGCCGGATTGGGACCTGCATCCGGCTCAGCAGGCAATGCCGGCAGACCATACAAATCAACGGTTTAATGGCATTGGGCTGGACGGTCATCTTGATGAGCCTGGCCTCGCTTGGCTGGCTGGGCAGCAACGGTGCGATTGGCGCGGCGTTGTTGCATAACATCGGGACATTGTTGGTATTGGCAAATTCCGCGCGGCTGCTGCGGTTTTACGAGCCGCTCGATCACCGCACCCAATGAATCATTACCGGCACCCCAAGCCAGCCCCAAGTCAGCGCGCAGATCAACAGCGCCAGCGTGACGGCCGCGCTGCCAAAATCCTTGGCGCGTTTGGAGAGTTCGTGCCGGTCCAGCGAGATCCGGTCGATGGCCGCTTCGACGCTTGAATTGAGCAGCTCGACAATCAGCACCAGCAAAACCGTGCCGATCAACAGCACATGCTCGACCGGTTGAACAGGCATCAGCACGCCGCAGGGGATGAGAACCGCCGCTAACGCCAGTTCCTGTCGGAAAGCGCTTTCTTCCCGCACTGCCGTCCTAAGACCGTAGAACGAATTTTTTAACGCATGCCAGGCACGGGTCAGGCCGCGATTGCCTTTGTAAGGATTAAACGGCAGCGGCGGGAATTCTTCTTCGCATTTTTCTTGACCATGCTCGGCCGGCACCGGTATTTCGGCCTTGCCCGTTTCAGGTTTAGCGTTTTCCATTTGATGGTTTTCGGGCTCTCCCACCCTTTTTCGACTGATTGATTTGTATGGGACTCTAACTCAAATTGATGAATAGAGTTGACCATTTTCCCGACTTATTTGCCGACTTGTTTACCGTTATACTTTACTCTTAAGCTATTGATTTATATCGAATTTTAATTAATCGTTATGCGAAATTATCAGATATTTTGCCGACTTGTTTTTTGCCCTAAGCCTCTCGAATCGAAAGAAATTATTAAGCAATGCATCACCTAAAACCGTTAAAACTGTTGTCGCTTTTCAGCGCCGTTCTTGCCATCGGCAACTGTGCCGCCGGCAACATCGATCAGCCTCAAATCAAAGATGCCGTAGACAATGCAATCAAGCCACTGATACAGCAATACAATATCCCGGGCCTGGCAATCGCCGTCACCATCAATGGCGAACATTATTTCTACCACTATGGCGTGGCGTCAAAGCAAACCAAACAACCAATCACAAATGAAACGCTTTTTGAGATCGGCTCATTGAGTAAAACGTTTACGGCAACACTGGCTTCTTACGCGCAGGTCAATGGCAGCCTTTCATTAGCCGACAGCGCCAGCAAATATTTACCGTCCTTGCGCGGCAGCAGCTTTGACAATATCAGCCTGCTCAATCTGGGCACGCATACTGCCGGCGGCCTCCCGCTGCAAGTGCCGGACAATATTAATAATACCGATCAGTTAATGGCGTATTTCAAGCAGTGGCAACCCACTCATGCTGCGGGCGCCTACAGAAGATATTCAAACCCAAGTATCGGCATGCTCGGCATGATTACTGCCAAGAGCATGCATAGGTCTTTTGAGGACGCGCTTGAAAAGAAATTATTCCCCGAACTTGGGATGCCGCACAGTTACATCAATGTGCCGGCAGCGCAGATAAAAAATTACGCGCAAGGCTATACCAAAACGGATGTGCCAGTCAGACTGAATGCCGGGGTTCTGGCGTCCGAAGCCTATGGCATAAAAACCAATGCCGTCGACTTGATCCGGTTTATTGACGCCAACATGCAGGTGGTCACGCTCGACGGAAAATTGCAGCACGCAATCACTGACACCCACACGGGCTATTTCAGCGCGGGCGAAGTAACGCAAGACTTGATATGGGAACAATACGCCTACCCGATAGCGCTGAAACAGGTGTTGGCAGGTAACGCCGATGGGATGATTTATCAAGACACGATCGCCACCAAGTTAAGTCCGCCGTTACAACCACAAGCAGATGTACTGATCAACAAAACCGGATCGACGAACGGCTTTGCCGCCTACGCAGCGTTTATCCCGGTCCAAAAAATGGGAATTGTGATACTGGCAAATAAATCCATTCCCATTGCGCCAAGAGTGACTGCCGCCTATCAAATATTGACCCGTCTCGATCATCTGGCTGCCGCAAAAAACCAATCCTCCTCCCCCCTTTACACTTTTTTATCACTCAAAATCTCAATTATTGAGATTTTTAAAAATCGGTACGAAAAAATATTTTTTTAGTACCGATTTTTAAAAATCTCAATAAT
>DATMOE010000210.1:0-6109 GCA_035568435.1 Herbaspirillum sp.
TGCGCACGGCATTGCCGGTTGCCTGAAATGCATAGTTTTGGCAGATATCTTCATCCTGGCGGAATTGCTCGTAGCTCTTGCCAGCGCCCGGCATAACCATCACCTGCGGACCGGTGGGCGCTGTAGCGCAACCGGCGAGCACTACGGCGGCTGCCGCAATGGGAATCAGTTTGTATTTGGATAGCATAATATTCTCGAAATCTTTGAAAAACGTTATCTGAATTAACGTGGGCCGCTGCCGGGAACAACTTTCATCCAGCCTGCAGGACACTCTTTAACATAGGGGTAGTAAGACTTCGACTGTGCGCAGTAATACCAATAATCGTCGCTACTCTGCTCGACATATACCGGCGGCGACGCTGGCTGCACGTAAACCGGCTGCGGAGGCGCGTAATAATATGGCGAAGGATAATAACCTGGATAGCCTGGACCCCACATCGGGCCGCCTATGTAAATGCCGCCACGAAAATGACCGTGCTCTGCCGACGCGGTGGTGGCAACACCCATGGCAGCCATTCCCAATACAAGTAATAACAGCAATTTTTTCATGATTATTTAGATCTCATAAAATGACAGGGATAATACGTATTTTCATTAGAACCCATTTCATGAATAATCCATTTGCGCTTATTTCTCGCCGTATGTCTATTGATGAAATTTGCCCGGTCTAAGTACGATTAAATATACAAAAAGCCAGCCTGTAAGACTGGCTTTGTTGCATATAGTAACCATATTTAACTACGCGATGATATGCGCTGCAACATCTCAGGAATGCGTCATGTCGGCAGCGACCACCCATTGCGCAAACTGGGCCGCCGTTACGTATCCCAAATCCAGCGCTGCCTGCTTCAATGTCAGCCCATTCTTATGGGCGTGCTTGGCGATTTGGGCGGCCTTGTCGTAACCGATATGCGGCGCCAGTGCCGTCACCAACATCAGCGAACGCTCCATCAACTCGGCGATACGGTCGCCATTGGCGGTGATGCCTTGCGCGCAATGTTCGTCGAAACTGGCCAGGCCGTCAGCCAGTAGCCGCACGCTTTGCAGGAAATTATGTGCAATCAGGGGTTTGAATACATTCAGTTCGAAATTGCCGGAAGCGCCGCCGAAATTGATCGCCACATCGTTGCCGAACACCTGGCAACACAACATCGTCATCGCTTCGCATTGCGTCGGATTGACCTTGCCCGGCATGATCGAACTGCCCGGCTCATTTTCAGGAATCGACAATTCCCCGAGACCTGAACGCGGCCCCGATGCCAACCAGCGCACGTCGTTGGCGATTTTGATCATGACCGCCGCCAGCGTTTTCAGTGCACCGTGCGCTGCCACCAGAGCGTCGTGCCCCGCCAGCGCAGCGAACTTGTTTTGCGCGCTTTGAAATGGCAAGGAAAATGCCGCCGCCAGCGATGCCGCCACTCTGTCGCCGAATTCGGGATGCGTATTCAAACCGGTGCCGACCGCCGTGCCGCCCACAGCCAATTGCGCCAATCCCATCAAACTGGCTTCGACTTGCGTTTCGGCGAAAGCCAATTGTGCGACATAGCCGGAAAATTCCTGACCCAGCGTCAGCGGCGTGGCATCCTGCAAATGGGTCCGTCCGATTTTAACGATGCTCTCGAATTGCACGGCTTTGCGCTCCAGCGTATCGTGCAACTGACCAATGGCCGGCAATAAGCGCTGGCTGATTTCCAGCGCTGCGGCAACATGCATTGCGGTCGGAAAAATGTCATTCGACGACTGGCCCTGATTAACATCGTCGTTAGGATGCACCAAGCGCTTTTCCCCGCGCTGGCCGCCCAGCAATTCAGAAGCGCGATTGGCCAGCACTTCATTCATATTCATATTGCTTTGCGTGCCGGAACCGGTTTGCCAGATCGATAACGGGAATTCGGCCGGATGTTTCAAATCCAGTACTTCGGTTGCGGCAGCGGCGATTGCGGCGGCTTTCTTCGCATCCAGGCTACCCAGTTCCGCATTGACTTGTGCGGCGCTGCGCTTGATGGCGGCCAACGCCTTGATCAGCGCTAGCGGCATCTGTTCGGTCGAGATTGCAAAATGATGCAGCGAACGTTGCGTTTGCGCCCCCCATAAATGCGCATCCGGCACTTCAATCGGGCCGAAAGTATCTTTTTCGATTCGGTATTCAGACATTATTTTCTCCGCGAAACAACAATCGGCCATCTAACATGCAATGGGCAAATTCGTGCAATAGGATGAATGTGGTCATGAGACGTTTTGGCAATGTAATCGTTCGCGCCATCCAGCAATACTGCTAGCTGGCGATCAGGCGGGCTTATCGCCCGGCTCAGGCAAAATGCAGGCATGGATCACCTGCAGATTGTTGTCCTTGGCAAAGTTGACAACGAAATGGTAAGCCAGCGGTTCGATGGTGCGCAACGCTTCGTTGACAGCCACGGAACGCACGCCGTTGATAAATGTCGGGAGAACATAGGGGGAATATTGTAAATGCGCTTTGGAACCGCCGGAGCCTTCCGGGCGGAAGCATGACATAACGCCACACAAACGCTCGGCCCAGTCGCTGGGACGAAACTGCTTGCCATCCTGGGTTAATCCCAGGATCACAAATTCTTGAGGAGGCGATGAAATCGGATCTGTCATGCGCATTTCTCTGACAAGTGTCGTTGGTGCAGCACCGAAAAGCTGGGTTCAAGCCGTGAGCAGGTATTATATCTTATAGAAGACTTGAAAACCTCTTACATTCTATTTTTGTGCGCTGCAGCAGTGAGGGCGACAGCCGATCTTAACCCAGCCAGACAGCAAACGATAACAGCAATAACAAGAACATCCATAACAGCAAAGCGCGCCAGACCAGCCCGACCGTGCTTTGCAAAGTCCTTGGCGAGGGCGCCTCGCCTAAAGGGATTTCGGATTCGGAACCCAGCGAATCGACAGTCGCCGCATCGACCGGCAAGATTTCGGCGACATTTTCTGCAGCAGTGCCGAAACGCACGCCCATCGCGCCGCCACCGGTCGATAAAATAATACCGGCGGCTTCATCCTGCCATTTACCGGCAAAGTTACGCCATGCATAAATCGCATCTTCAAAATTACCGACTACAGCAAAAGCAGCCGCCGTAAGGCGCACCGGTATCCAGTCGATCCAATAAAACGCACGGGCGGCAAAGCGGCCGAATACTTCGCTGCGCATATGGTCTGGCTCGTTCCAGGCGCGCGCCAGATGTTCGGCCACGCGATACATCACGGCGCAGGCCGGACCCACAGGCATCAAAAACCAGAAGAACACGCCAAATACATTGCGGTGTGTGGTAATCAAGGCGCGTTCGGCAACGATGCGGGAAATTTCGCCGACTTCCATCCCTGTCGTGTCTTGTTTGGTCCATTCGGCCAGCAATGCGCGTGCGGTCACTTCATCACCCGTATTGAGCGCGAACTGAATCGACGTGAAATAGTGACTGTAATGGCGGAAGCCCAAAGTCAGATAGACGATCAGCACATTCCATGCGAACGCAAAAAAAATATTGATATGAAGACAAATCCAGTAGACCACCGCAGTCGGCACTGACAGCGACAGTACAACGAATGCCCAGCCTAGTTGACCATGATGCGCATGGCCGGCATTAAACCAGTTCTCTACCCGGGTGGAAAACGTGCGCACCAGCGTATAAATCGGGTTATCCGCGCGCAGAGGCTTTAATTGCTCAATGAGTAGTGCAAAAAGAATCGAGAGAAATGTCATCGGACTGCCCTAGAGGTCACGCATGGTCATATGCTTGGAAAACAAGAAGATAATACATGCATCCACCCTGCTCAACTACGTAATAGATGGAACAAATTTCGTATCATTGCAGCGGTAGCGCCCCAAATGAAATGGTGTTGATACGGCATTGAATAAAAAGTGCGGCGCGCCGTTTGTCCCGGCAGCCTGACTGTATGGTGCTGGTGATGGTTGCCATCCATCAGAAACATCAGCGGTACTTCAAAAACCTCGGCCACTTCTCGCACATCGGGCTGTAAATCGAATGGCGGCATCACCAGCCCGATAGTGGGCGTAACGCAATAACCGGTTCCGGTATGGTAAAGGGGCAATTGACCGATGATTTCTATGTGTTTACGCGCCAGGCCGATTTCTTCTTCCGTCTCGCGCAAAGCAGTTTCGATCGGCGAGGCGTCGTACGCCTCTACCCGGCCGCCAGGAAAACTGATCTGGCCCGGATGATCGGTCAAATCGGGATCGCGTTGCGTGAACAACATGGTCGGCCCACTTGCGCGCTGCACGATCGGCATCAACACGGCGGCCTCCCGGACAGGGAACCCCATTTGCAATTGCCGCCAGTGGCGCTCATCGTCATCTTCGACGGTCCATGGCAGTTGATTAGCCAGCCGGGCGCGTAGCCAGTTGCTGTCAAGGCGCTCTGCGGCCAGCGGCGCTTCGCCGCCCACAAAGTCCACGGGAACAGTTAAGGGATCAAAAAGAGGTCTTGCCAATGTTTTTCCTCAATAAAAAAAAGGCGCCGAATGGGCGCCCTTCTTTTGCAAATCGCAAACGCGAATTACTCTGCAGCTTTAGCCGCAACGCGGCGATTCGGCAGTTTTTCTTTGATACGAGCCGATTTGCCCGAACGCTCACGCAGATAATACAGCTTAGCGCGGCGAACGTCGCCACGACGCTTGACTTCGATCGATGCGATCAGCGGGGAATACAGCTGAAATGTCCGCTCGACGCCTTCGCCCGACGAAATTTTGCGAACGATGAAGTTCGAATTCAGACCACGATTGCGACGCGAAATAACCACGCCTTCATAAGCCTGGGCGCGCTTGCGCGTACCTTCAACCACGTTGACGCTGACAATAACGGTATCGCCTGGTGCGAAATCAGGGATGTTCTTGGCGAGACGGTTAATCTCTTCCTGCTCTAGTTGTTGGATCAAGTCCATTTTCTACTCCGATAACCATCTTGCCGGCGCTAATGCTGCTGATGCCCGGTAGAGGATGGGGATTTACATACAGATAATGCGAACAATTACATCGACACTATCCGCTCTTTACTGCAACTGCAGACTACTTAAAAACTGTTCGTCGCTGCGCGTCAATAAACCGGCTGCGCGCGCCTGCAAAATCAGATCGGGGCGCTTCCTTGCGGTCGCTTCAAGCGCCCGCTGACGCCGCCATATTTCAATTCCAGCATGATTGCCACCCAACAAAACGGACGGCACCGTTTGATCCAAATACGTTTCCGGCCGGGTGTAGTGCGGATAATCCAGCAAGCCGTTGACAAAACTGTCTTCAACCGCCGACGCATCGTCGTGCAAAGTGCCGGGCAACTGACGAATCACTGCATCCATCAGCGCCAGCGCTGGCAATTCGCCGCCGGACAGTACAAAATCCCCGACGCTGACTTCCTCATCCACACAACGGTCCAGCAAACGCTGATCGACCGCTTCATAACGTCCGCACAACAAGACAAGACCAGGTTCCTGCGCCAGCTGCACCACTCTGCGATGCGTCAGCGGCACACCTTGCGGCGACAAATAAATCACCCTTGGCTGCTGTCCCGTTAAAGGCAACTGGCGCGCTTTCGCGGCATCCAACGCTGCCTCCAGCGGCTTTGCCAACATCACCATTCCGGGACCGCCACCATAGGGGCGATCGTCAACGGTACGATGGTTGTCGCTGGTAAAATCGCGCGGATTCCACAAACTTAATGCGCACTGTTTTTTTTCAAATGCACGCCGCGTTATGCCCGACTGAGTAATCGCAACGAACATTTCCGGGAACAACGTGACGACATCGAATTGCATCTCGCCCCGCATTTTCTGCTCCCTACTAAGCACCACGCCGGTTTGATCTGGATCGGTGCTAATAATCCAGTTCCCAATCAACTGTAATTTTTTTTGCCGCCTGATCGACTGTTTTGACGAAATGATCGACAAACGGGATCAGCGTTTCAGCCATCGGCGCCGGCGTTGCTTTGCTGCGCGCCTTGGGCTGCGCTGCCGCAGGTTCCGATGTTTCCACCGCGGCTACTGCCGTGGCCGCCTGCGCCACCGGCTTTACCACCCTGAGAATTGGATGCGCGCCGTTATCCATCAGATCGGCCACGGTACCCAACTGCTCGCCTTGCATA
>DATMOE010000211.1:0-5741 GCA_035568435.1 Herbaspirillum sp.
TGTTGATTTTCTTGGCGAACTCCTTGGTTGCCATCGGCGAGATCGAACTCATATCGACCACGATCTTGCCGCTGGAGAGGCCGCCTGCCACGCCGTTCTCGCCGAACAATGCCGCCTCTACGTGCGGCGTATCCGGCACCATCACGATGATGATATCGGCACGCTTGGCAACATCGGCAGCAGAAGTGCACGTTGTGGCGCCGCCCTCTAGCAAGGCTGCAGGCGGCTGTTTGATGTCATACACAAACAGCTTATGTCCGCCGCCTTGCAAATTGGCCGCCATCGGCGCGCCCATGATACCCAAACCAATAAATCCAATGTTCGACATAATTTTCTCCAGTTATTTTGCCTGCTGTTTATTTAATTTGATGATCCGCGCGCCAGTGCAGACCTTCAACCGTGCCTGCCTTCGGCTTGTATTCACAACCGATCCAACCGTCGTAACCGATTTCATCGAGCATCTTGAAAAGATAGCGATAATTGATTTCGCCGGTGCCCGGCTCAAAGCGTCCGGGATTATCGGCCAACTGGATATGTTTGATCATCGGCAGATTCGCCTTGATGGTCGCCGCCAGTTCGCCCTCCATCCGCTGCATGTGATAAATGTCATATTGATCGAACAAATTATCCGAGCCGGTTTCCTTGATCAGGTTCATCGCCTGTTTCGTGCCCGACAGATAAAAACCGGGAATATCGAAGGTATTGATCTGCTCGATCAACAAACGGATACCCACTTTCTTCAGCTCGTCCGCAGCAAATTTCAAATTGCTCACGACCGTGGCATGGACTTTCTCAGCGTCGACGCCTTTGGGGGTAATCCCGACCAGGCAATTGAGTTGCTTCACGCCCAAGGTCTTGGCATAACGGATCGCCTCGCCGACGCCATCCTGAAATTCGCCGACGCGATCGGGAAGGCAAGCAATACCGCGCTCGCCTCCCTCCCAGTTACCGGCCGGCAGATTGTGCAGGACCAGATCCAGTTGCAGGTAATTGAGCCGGTCGGCGATTTGATCCGCATGAAACGCATACGGGAATAAAAATTCGACCCCCTGGAAGCCGGCGCGGGCGGCCGCGTCGAAGCGCTCCATGAAGGGGACTTCATTAAAAAGCATGGTCAGGTTTGCTGCTAATTTCGGCATGATTTTTCCTGTTCTAAAATGCGTGATTACAAGTATCGGCTAACGTCGGCCGCCTTACTTAACGTCCAACACTTCATTGAACTCGTTAATGGCATCGATATCCGTTCCCATCGCGATATTGGTGACGCGCTCAAGGATGACTTCCACCACCACCGGCACGCTGTACTGCTTCATCAATTCACGCGCCTTCTCGAAGGCAGGAATGATATCAGCCGGTTTGAAAACGCGTATCGCCTTGCAACCCAGACCTTCGACCACCGCAACGTGATCCACGCCATAACCATTAAGCTCAGGCGCATTGATGTTTTCGAACGCCAATTGCACACAGTAATCCATTTCGAAACCGCGCTGCGCCTGACGGATCAGGCCGAGGTAGGAATTGTTCACCAGTACGTGGATGTACGGCAGCTTGAATTGCGCGCCGACGGCCAATTCTTCAATCATGAACTGGAAGTCGTAATCGCCTGAGATCGCGACGATATCGCCGGTCGGGTCCGATGCACGCACGCCCAGCGCGGCTGAAATTGTCCACCCCAAAGGACCGGCCTGGCCGCAGTTGATCCAGTGCCGTGGCTGATAAACATGCAGGAATTGCGCGGCAGCGATCTGCGACAGACCGATACTGGCAACGTAACGCACGTCCTTGCCGAAGAAACGATTCATCTCTTCATACACGCGCAATGGCTTGACCGGCACATCGTCGAAATTGGTACGGCGCAACATGGTGCGTTTGCGCTCTTGGCATTCGCTCAGCCAGACCGAACGATCTTTCAATTTACCGGCAGCCTTCCATTCACGCGCCACTTCGACAAACAGTTCCAACGCTGCGCCGGCATCGGAAACGATACCGTAATCGGGTCCGAAGACGCGCCCGATCTGGGTCGGTTCGATATCGACGTGCACGAACTTGCGGTCTTTGGTAAACACTTCAACCGAACCGGTATGCCGATTGGCCCAGCGATTGCCGATGCCCAGCATGAAATCGGAAGCCAGCACTGTGGCATTGCCGTAGCGATGGCTGGTCTGCAAACCGGCCATACCCGCCATTTGCGGATGATCGTCCGGGATCGAGCCCCATCCCATTAAGGTTGGAATCACCGGCACGCCGACGATTTCTGCAAACTCGACCAGCAACTTGGAAGCATCTGCATTGATGATGCCGCCGCCGGCGGTGATCAATGGACGCTGTGCGTCGTTGAGCATGCCCAGCGCTTTCTCTATCTGCGAACGCGAAGCTTTCGGCTTGTAGACGCCCATCGGCTCATAGGTATCGGGATCGAATTCGATCTGCGCGACTTGCACGTCAAACGGCAGATCGATCAGCACCGGGCCGGGACGGCCGGAACGCATCAAATGAAATGCTTGCTGAAATACGCGTGGCACCAGCGCCGGTTCACGCACGGTCACGGCCCATTTGGTTACTGGCTTGGCGATCGATTCGATATCGACTGCCTGGAAATCTTCTTTGTAGATACGAGCACGCGGCGCTTGGCCGGTGATGCATAGAATCGGTATCGAATCGGCCTGGGCGGAATACATGCCGGTAATCATGTCGGTGCCGGCCGGACCCGAGGTGCCGATACAGACGCCGATATTACCGGCCTTGGCGCGGGTATACCCTTCGGCCATATGCGAAGCACCTTCCACGTGGCGCCCCAGAATATGCTTGATGCTGTCGCGCTTTCTCAGTGCCGCATACAATGGATTGATGGCTGCGCCAGGCACGCCGAAGGCCACGCTGATGCCCTCTTTTTCCATTACGTAAACAGCCGCTTCCGCCGCAGTCATTTTTGCCATGTTTTTCTCTCCTAAAATTTGAACTGCCAAAATAAAATCGATGCATCACACTTCGTGTGCCGTATTCTGAAACGAAACTTGCCACTTGATAAGAAGACAAAATATCGTGTTATTCCATACTTAAAGTATGGAATAATCATTTATTTCTCGTTATCTGATATCCGCTCTAATGGACAAGCTGAAACAAATAGAAGCCTTCGTCGACGTCATAGAAAAAGGCAGCCTCGCCCGTGCGGCGCTGGGGCAGCAAATTACCCCGGTCATGCTGGGGCGGCGCATTGACGCACTGGAAAAACGGCTGGGCGTCAAATTAATGCACCGCACCACGCGCCATTTAACGCTGACCGAGCAGGGCGCGATATTTCTGGAATATTGCCGCCGGCTGCTCAGCGAGATCGACTACGCGGAAAAAATCGTCTCCGAAGGCCGCCATAAAGCCACCGGCCATTTGATTGTTTCGGCGCCTGCCGCATTCGGACGGCTGCACGTCGCGCCGCATGCGCCGGCGTTTCTGGCCGCGCATCCGAATGTACAGATTTCGTTCAATCTGACCGATCACGTCGTCGATCTGGTGCGTGAAGGCTATGATCTCGGCATCCGTATCGGCGGCGTGATCGATCCCAATTCGGTTGCAGTGAAGCTGGCGACCAACCGGCGCGTGGTCTGCGGCACGCCGGACTATTTCGACCGCCGCGGCATTCCGCGCACGCTGGAGGATCTGTCCCAACACAACTGCCTGGCATTCAATCTGCAAGGCGGCCAGCAACGCGGCTGGTATTTTCAAAAAGATGGCAAGCCGGTAATCATCAAAGTCAAAGGCAATCTCGATTGCAACGATGGCGAATTATTGCATCGCTGGGCCTGCGAAGGGATCGGGCTGGCATGGCGTTCGACCTGGGAGATCCAGACGCAATTGCAGGCCGGCGAATTGATTACCGTACTGGACGATTACGCCCTGCCCGAATACGACATCATGGCGGTATACATGCAGCAGCGGCATCTGCCGGCCAAAGTGCGCTTTTTCATCGACACCTTAAAATCGATTTATGCGCAACCGGGATATTGGACGCAGCCGCGGACTTGAGCGCAACGGGAGCAATTACATAATATTAGGAGGGAGGCCGCAGGCCGGAAGGACACGAACGGAGTACAACCTCCGGCCGCAGCCCGCCCAGGGCGCTTCATCAGCCTTGCCTTAAATCACCCGCTCTTCGCGCATCACAGCGATATCCTGCGCGCTGTAGCCCAATTGCATCAACACCTCATCGGTATGTTCGCCCAGCAGCGGTGAACGCGTCACTTCGGTGCTGCTGTCGGACAACTTGATCGGGTTGCCTACGGTCAGATATTTGCCGCGTTCAGGATGGTCGACCTCGACGATGGTGCCGGTGGCGCGCAACGACGGCTCCTCCGCAATTTCCTTCATCGATAAAATCGGTCCGCAAGGGATATTGAATTTATTCAGGATATCCATCACTTCGAATTTGGTCTTGGTTTTGGTCCACTCCTCGATCGTTTCGAAGATCGATGATAGACGCGGCAAGCGTGCCTGCAGTGTTGCGTAATCGGGATCGCTAATCCACTCTTCCCGTCCAATCACCTTGCAGATCGCTTCCCATGCCTGCCCTTGCGTAATGAAATAGGTATACGCATTAGGATCGGTTTCCCAGCCCTTGCATTTGAGAATCGCGCCGGGCTGACCGCCGCCGGAAGCATTACCGGCACGCGGCACGGCATCGCCGAATTTACCATTTGGAAATTGCGGATACTCTTCCATGCGGCCGGTGCGTTCCAGGCGCTGCTGATCGCGCAACTTGACGCGGCACAGATTAAGCACCGAATCCTGCATCGCCGCATCGACTTTTTGCCCGCGTCCGGTATGGGTGCGCTGGTATAACGCCGTCACAATGCCCAATGCCAGATGCAAACCGGTGCCGCTGTCGCCGATTTGCGCGCCGGTCACCATCGGTGGGCCATCATCGAAACCGGTCGTAGAAGCTGAGCCGCCGGTACACTGCGCCACATTTTCATAGACCTTGCAATCGGCATACGGACCAGGGCCGAAACCTTTGACCGAAGCCACGACCATTTGCGGATTAAGCTCTTGAATCCGCTTCCAGCTAAAGCCCATGCGGTCCAGTGCGCCCGGCGCGAAATTCTCGACCAGAACATCGCATTGCTTGATCAACGTCTCCAGCACTTCCTTGCCCTTGGGCGTTTTGGTATCAAGCGTCATGGAGCGCTTGTTGTGATTGAGCATCGTAAAATACAAACTATCGACGCCAGGAATATCGCGCAATTGCGCGCGCGTGGCATCGCCTTCGCCGGCACGCTCGACCTTAATCACATCGGCGCCGAACCAGGCCAGCAACTGCGTACAGGTCGGCCCCGATTGCACGTGGGTAAAATCAAGAATGCGGACGCCGTCCAGGGCTTTGCTCATAGTAAATATTCTCCAAAAATTCTCATCTAATTATTATCTTATTACTCAGTGTGATACTCAGTGTTATTACGCAGTACTTAGGTTGACTCATCATAGCGAGGCGCTAACGCAGCCCTCATTGACCATGGTCAATTTTAATAAGATCACCGGCCGCACGACAAATTGTGCGCTTAATTCGACGCTTTTGTCGACGCTTATGCTTTGGCGGATGCTATGTCTCGCGCTTGCGCCGGCCCGGGGCCAGCGCCTGCATATATACTTCGGGAATCCAAAATAATTGCTGTCCAACCAAAAAAGCGAAAACGCATTCGCATGCCTTCATCACGGAAATCACCATGTTCATCTTGAACCGGGCAGCGCTG
>DATMOE010000212.1:0-3524 GCA_035568435.1 Herbaspirillum sp.
CCCACAATCGCCCGATGCAGATCAAGTATGGTCTCGCCATAAATCGCCTCGCCGGCCAATACCATCTTGAAGCCGTTGTAATCGGGCGGATTATGACTGCCGGTGACCATCACACCGGATTGCGCACCAAGCACATGCGTACCGAAATACACCAAAGGCGTCGCAACCATGCCCAAATCGATGACATCCACGCCGGCTTGCTGCAAGCCGGCAGCCAACGCCGTCGACAATTGCGGCCCGGACAAACGTCCATCGCGCCCGATGACCGCAGTGGTCTCCCCTTTAGCGCGCACCGCAGCGCCAAAAGCCAGGCCAATTTGACGCGCGATATCGGCATCCAGCGTAGAACCCACAATCCCGCGAATGTCATACGCTTTGAATATTAAACTTTGAAGTGGCAACATAATTTTAAGAATCCGCAAATGTTATTTAAAGACAGCGGGCAGCGCTAACTGCGCTTATAAATATCTTCAAAGCGGACGATATCGTCCTCGCCCAGATAAGCACCCGATTGCACCTCAATCAAATGCAGCGGCACTTTCCCCGGATTTGCCAACCGATGCTTACTGCCGATCGGTATATACACAGACTCGTTCTCGACCAGCAACTTCTCGACCTCGCCGCAAGTAACCATTGCCGTACCGCTCACCACCACCCAATGCTCGGCGCGGTGATGATGCATTTGCAACGACAACTTGCCGCCCGGCTTCACCGTAATGCGCTTGACCTGAAAACGCTCGCCCAGATCGATGCCCTCATAACTACCCCAGGGCCGATAAACATGCGTGTGCGTGATGTGCTCGGTACGCTTGTTTTTCTTAAGCTCCGCAACGATTTTCTTGACCTGCTGCACTTGATCCTTATGCACCACCATGACCGCATCCTTGGTTTCCACCACGACCAGATCTTTCACGCCGATTACCGCGACAAAGCGGCTTTCCGCCCGAATCATGGAATTCTGCACATCATCCACATACACATCGCCGCGCAACACATTGCCGTCGCTATCGCCTTCCAAAATCTCCCATAACGCGGACCAGGAGCCGACATCGCTCCAACCGATTTCGGCCGGCGCCACCACGGCATCCTTGGTATGTTCCATCACCGCATAATCGATCGATTCGGATGGGCAAGCGGCAAAAGCAGCTTCCTCCAAACGGAAAAAATCCAGATCCTTATGCGCGCCGTCGAACGCCTTTTGGCAGCTTTGCGCAATATCTGGACGAAACGCAGCCAACTCTTCCAGATAACGCGACGCACGGAATAAAAACATACCGCTGTTCCAGCTATAAGCCTCATCTGCGACAAACTTTTCCGCCGTCGGACGATCGGGCTTTTCAACGAAACGCTCAACCGCATAACAACCCTCGGCGCCCGGCACAGCAGCGCCGCGACGAATATAGCCATAACCTGTTTCCGGGCCGGACGGCACGATACCGAATGTGGCAATCGCGCCTTTTTCGGCCGCCTGCTGCGCGCGCAGCACAGCCGCGTGAAACGCCGGCACATCGGCGATCACATGATCGGCCGGCAACACCAGCATCAATGCCTCCTTATCCTGCTGCATCAAATGCAGCGCCGCCACCGCCACCGTCGGCGCAGTATTGCGGCCTTCCGGTTCCAGCATGATTGCCAGCGGCTCGATCCCGATGGCGCGCAACTGTTCGGCCACCAGGAAACGATGTTCATTGCCGCAAGTAAGCAGCGGCGGCATCAATTCCGGCCAATCGCTCAAGCGCTGCAAAGTCTCCTGCAGCATCGTCTGCTGCGAACACAAAGGCAGCAACTGCTTCGGCAAGGCCTCGCGCGAAAGCGGCCATAAACGCGTGCCGGAACCTCCAGCGAGGATAACGGGATAGATTTTCATGAGGCGCTTATACCTTTACCGATGTTTTTAAATAATGCCGGGATATTACATTGCCGACGGCGGCTGGTGCTCAGCAGCCCGGCCATCGCCCCGATGCTTGCGGCACAATATCAGAAACCGCACGATATCGACCGTATAGCGGCGCAATAAACGGCGCGGCTCAAGACCAAGGCGATACAGCCATTCGAGCCGCACGCGTCGCACCCAGTTCGGCGCGCGCGGTTTATCGCCGGCCCAAAAATCGAACAATGCGCCGACGCCGATCAGGATATTCGCATTCAAAACCTGGCGATTGGCAAGAATCCATTCCTCTTGTGCCGGATTACCCATCGCCACCAGCACCACCTCGGCCTGCGCGCGATTGATCAGCGCCGGCAGATCGGCGCGACATTTTGCCAAACCCGCATAACCGTCGCAAGTGCCAACCACCATCTGCCCCAGCTTATGGCTGACATGGCTGGCCGCTTTACTCAAGACTTCCGGCTTGGCGCCCACCAAAAACACCCGCAACGGCCGACTCACGCCGGAAAAAAAATACGGCGTGAAATCGGTGCCGTTCAGGTTTTCCATAAACCGCTCGCCGCTCAAATACGCCGCGATATCCATGCCCACCCCATCGTTGACAATAATCGCGGCATCGCGTTTCATCTGTTCCAACAAAGGCCGGCATTTGACGACGAAATTGGTATTGGCAAAGAACAGCATTTCTTTATCATGGCGCAGTATCGTTTGATGCAAATGCACGGCCAACATCCGCGCATTGGTCGAAATGACCGGAAAACCTGCGATGGCAATGGTATTTTCTGCGTTCATAATGGCCCTCTCTTATGCATACCGGAATACATACCCGGACTCAACGCGCGCGCCGCATCCGCATCGCCGACAACAATAGCCCATGCCAGGAATCGTTAACCGTCCTGATTTTCCAGCCGGTAGCGATCACCATGAGCGGATACAGCAAACAGGCCACCAGCACACCGCCGGCGACCAGCGTGGCATTGGTGAAATGCGCCGGCATCAAAAACAGATACGCCGCCAGACCCAAAGACAGAATAATGCTGCCCGTCAACGGCGGCGCCAGCGCGTACCACATCACCCGCCCGGAAAGACCCAGCGCGCGGCTCAGCATGGTTTGCGACACCGGATAAACCACCAGATAAGCCGCGCAAAACGACAAACTCATCCCGAGCAAACCGTAGGGATGAAAGACCGCCGCCAACCCGGCGGCCAAGCTTAATTGCACAATCCCGCACCATACCGGCACCCGATTGCGTCCCAGCGCAAAGAACAAGTAATCGTTCAATTGCATAATCGAAGACATCAGATACAACAGCGCCAGCACACTGACCGTGGGCGCCGCCGGCAGCCACTGCCCGCCGAACACCGCCGCCACCAGCGGCCGCGCCAGCACCGCCTGAAAACACAGCAAAGGCGCAACGCAGAACAGCGTGATGCCGAAAATTTTCAGATAACCGTCCCGCAGCGCCGTCAGATCGGTCCCGGCGTCCGAGAACACCGGCAGCGCCACTTTATGCATGGAACTGGCGATCACCAGATACACCGCCGACGTCATGCGCTTCGCCAGGTTATACAAACCGGTAGCGTATGGCCCGAGAAAAAGCCCCACCAGCAGCGAATCGCCATTGGCATTGGCATA
>DATMOE010000213.1:0-9285 GCA_035568435.1 Herbaspirillum sp.
ATGTTGGATCGCCGCTTCGCGATTGCCCCCATGATGGACTGGACGGACCGGCACTGCCGGTTCTTCCACCGCCTGCTCACGCGCCGCGCCCTGATCTATACCGAGATGATTACGACCGGTGCGTTGATCCACGGCGATCGCGCGCGGCTACTGCGCTTCGATGCCGCCGAGCACCCGGTGGCGCTGCAGGTCGGCGGCTCGGATCCGGCGGCGCTGGCGCAATGCGCACGGATGGCCGAAGATTTCGGCTACGACGAGATCAACCTCAACGTCGGCTGTCCGTCGGATCGGGTCCAAGATGGGCGCTTCGGCGCTTGCCTGATGGCGGAGCCGGCGCTGGTCGCCGATTGCGTGAAGGCAATGCGCGATGCCGTGACGATAGCCGTGACGGTCAAGCATCGCATCGGCATCGACGACGTTGAGTCGTATGATTTTGTGCGCGATTTTGTCGGCGCCATCGCCGCTGCAGGCTGTAATACGTTTATCGTACATGCCCGCAACGCGGTGCTTAAAGGCCTCAGTCCAAAGCAGAATCGCGAAATACCGCCGCTGAAGTACGACTTTGCGTATCAGTTGAAACGGGATTTCCCGGCGCTGGAAATTATCATCAATGGCGGCATCAAGACGCAAGCGGAGATCGATCTGCATCTTGCGCATCTCGATGGCGTGATGCTGGGACGCGAGGCGTATCACAATCCCTACCTGATGGCGACCTTCGATGCGCGCTATTACCCCGATCTGCCGCATGGCGAAATGACCACGCGTGCGGCCGTGATCGATCGCATGCTGCCCTATGTCAGCGAGCAACTCGCGCGGCACGGCAGCGCCGGATTGCGCTTGAACAGCATCACCCGGCACATGCTGGGCCTGATGGCCGGGATGCCCGGCGCGCGGATGTTTCGCCAGACTTTATCGGATGCAACACGGTTGGCCAGTGGCGATCCCCGGCTGTTACTGGAAGCGATCGGGCGTATGCAGCCGCTGGGTCTGGAATAAAAGCGCACTTTCCATGCACTCTATTGTGAATGTGCTGCCGGGTTAAATCCTTTAGAATGGCAGCCTCTTAAGGAAAACCGCGCTATGTCTGCCATGTCCATTGCCTCTACCGAAGAAATTGTTGCCGAATTGCGCGCCGGGCGCATGGTGATCCTGGTCGATGAGGAAGACCGGGAAAACGAAGGCGATATCGTCCTCGCCTCCGATTTCGTGACGCCGGAGGCGATTAATTTCATGGCGAAACACGCGCGCGGGCTGGTTTGCCTGACCCTGACCGAAGCCCATTGCGCGCAGCTCGATCTGGGCATGATGACGACGCGCAACGGGACTTCTTTCGGCACCAATTTCACCGTATCGATCGAGGCCGCCGAAGGCGTGACGACCGGCATTTCAGCTGCCGACCGCGCCCGCACCATTCAGGTTGCTGCCGCCAAAAACGCCAAACCGTCCGATATCGTGCAGCCGGGGCATATTTTCCCGGTGCGCGCGCAAAAAGGCGGTGTGCTGATGCGGGCAGGGCATACCGAAGCCGGCTGCGATCTGACCCAACTGGCGGGTTTGACGCCATCGGCTGTCATCTGCGAAATCCTCAAGGATGACGGCACCATGGCGCGCCTGCCCGACTTGATGGTATTTGCCGCATTGCATCAGTTGAAGATCGGCACCATTGCCGACCTGATTCACTATCGCAATCAACACGAAAGCATCGTCGAGCGTAAAGCCGAACGCAGCATGCAGACGATACATGGCACGTTCCAAGCCATCGCTTATCGCGACACGCCGAGCGGCGGCGCGCATCTGGCGCTGGTGCACGGCACCGTGAAACCCGATCAGGAAACACTGGTACGGGTGCATCAGCCGGTATCGATTCTGGATTTGCTGGAAGCCGAAGCAACCACCCACTCGTGGAATATCGCATCGGCAATGGCTGCCATCAAGGCGGCACCCAGCGGCATTCTGGTTTTGCTCAACTGTGAAGAGTCGGCCGACCAGATGTTCGAGCAATTCAACGCACTGAATGTGAACAATGCGGCCAATGCAGCCGGCAAGACGGCTCCCGTCAGTCGTGGCGCCGGCGTCGATCTGCGCACTTACGGCATCGGCGCACAGATTTTGAAGGATCTCGGTGTGCGCAAAATGAAATTGCTGGCCAGCCCGCGTAAAATGCCGTCCATGGTCGGTTTCGACCTGGAAGTGTCCGGTTATCAAGCGAAGCCGGCCAACTGAGCAATTCCTTTATTCATGTTATTTGTGGTACAGCACACTAGGTTCCAACGCATCTGTATCGATACCTGAAATACCTGAAACTGCGGCGTTGCGTCGCATCGGGATTAGCGTACTATCCGCTTAACTCGCTTAACAGCACCTCGCCTTAAAGGAAAAGCCATGACAATTGGAAGCTATGAATCGAATTTCGATGGTGAAGGCCTGCGTATCGGCATCGTGCAATCGCGGTTTAACGAAGATGTCTCGCATGGATTGCTGGCAGCCTGCCTAGCCGAATTGAAGCATTTGGGCGTGCAGGACGAAGACATTCTGCACGTCAGCGTACCCGGCGCGCTGGAAATTGCGCTGGCGCTGCAAAATATGGCTGAAACCGATCAGTTCGATGCGCTGGTTGCCGTCGGCGCAGTGATCCGTGGCGAGACATATCATTTTGAGTTGGTCGCTAACGAATCCGGCGCCGGCATTACCCGGGTAGGCCTGGAGTCCGGCATTCCGATTGCCAACGCAGTGTTGACAACCGAGACCGAGGAACAGGCCGAAGCACGCATGGCCGTCAAGGGCGCGGAAGCGGCGCGCGCTGCAGTCGAAATGGCCAATCTGGCCATCGCATTGGAAGAATTGGCCGAAGCGGCGGAGGATGAATAAGCGCGTCGCGCTCCCGATTTGAATTGAAGGACTGCGGCGCGCTGTCATACGCTCTGCATACGCATTGCCACACACATATATATAACGCCAAGAAATTTTATGACCAATAAAGCACCACTCCACGCCAATCCGAGCAAAAACCGCACACCGCGTCATCGTGCGCGCGAGTTTGCATTGCAAGGCCTCTATCAATGGCTGCTCAATAACGAAGATGTCGGTGCAATCGAAGCGCATATCCGCGAGGCGCATGGGTTCGACAAGGCCGATGCAGCGCATTTCGACGCGCTGCTATACGGCGCCATCAAAGATGTTGAAGCTTTGCGTGCCGGCTTGTCGCCGCTGATCGATCGTTCGATCAAGGAGTTGTCGCCGGTCGAACATGCCGCATTGCTCATCGGTGCTTACGAATTGCAAAATCACATCGAGATTCCTTACAAAGTCGTCATCAACGAAGCGGTAGAGCTGACTAAATCGTTCGGCGGCATCGATGGCCATAAATATGTCAACGGCGTATTGGATAAATTCGCGCTGCGTACGCGGGAAGTTGAAGTGCAGGCTGGCCGCAAGTCATAAGTGTTGCGCCGGCCCGGGCCGGTTGTGGTGTTTCATTCCATCCGATATTCGCTTGTCCGCTTATCCGTTTTTATCCGCTCCCATGAGTTTCCCCGAAATCGCAGCACGGCTGCACAATATCAAACCGTTTCATGTCATGGAACTGGCCAAGATCGCTGCATCTCTTGAGCAACAGGGCCGCCATATGGTTCATATGGGCATCGGCGAGCCAGACTTCACCGCCGCGCCTGCTGTGATTGAAGCGGCGCATCGTGCGATGCTGGACGGGAAAATGCAATACACCTCGGCCACCGGCTTGCCGGCACTGCGCGAAGCGATCGCGGCGCACTACTTGCGGGTGTACGGTTTGAACATCGACCCGTCGCGCATTGTGGTTACGGCCGGCGCATCGGCTGCCTTGCTGCTGGCTTGCGCTGCGCTGGTGGAGCGCGGCGCCCAA
This sequence comes from Herbaspirillum sp., assembly GCA_035568435.1. Lineage (GTDB taxonomy): Bacteria > Pseudomonadota > Gammaproteobacteria > Burkholderiales > Burkholderiaceae_D > Herbaspirillum. The sequence continues at coordinate 3,881 of DATMOE010000213.1, forward strand.
GTGCTGATGCCGGACCCTTCTTATCCTTGCAATCGTCATTTCGTCGCCGCATTCGATGGCGAGGCGAAGATGATTGCAAGCGGGCCGGAAACGCGTTTTCAATTGACGGGCGATATGGTGCGCGACCACTGGTCTGCCTCCACGCGCGGCGTTTTGCTGGCGTCGCCATCGAACCCGACCGGCACGTCGATCCTGCCTGACGAGCTGGCCCGCATTGTCGACGTCGTGCGTCGGCATGATGGCTTTACCATCGTCGATGAGATTTACCAGGGCTTATCGTATGAAGGCGCGCCATGGTCTGCCTTGGCGCTGGGCGAAGACATTATTGTCATTAACAGCTTCTCCAAATATTTCAATATGACCGGCTGGCGATTGGGCTGGCTGGTGTTGCCGCCACACTTGGTGCCCCAGATCGAGAAGTTGGCGCAAAACCTGTTTATTTGCCCGTCATCGATTGCGCAACATGCGGCGCTGGCGTGCTTCACGCCTGAATCGAGCGCGCTGTACCAAGCACGTAAAGAGGAATTCAAACGCCGGCGGGACTATATCGTGCCGGCATTGATCGATTTGGGTTTTAAGGTGCCGGTGCTGCCGGATGGCGCGTTCTATGTGTATGCGGATTGCAGCGCATTATCGGACGATGCCGACAAGCTGACCCTGGAGATCATGCATCAAGCCGGCGTGGTGGTGGTGCCGGGACTGGATTTCGGCCCTGCAACGGCGCAGCGGTATATTCGCGTCTCTTATGCGACTTCGATGGAAAATCTACAGGAAGCGGTACGACGGCTGAAGTTATTTTTCGGCAAATAAAAAAGGAGCGTTTAAGCTCCTTTTTGCGTGTTGAATCTACGGCGATTGCCTTGCCGAATGAAAAATCAGAGGCTGACCATCTTATCGCTAGCGTTCGATTTGGCATGTTCGGATGCCGCGATTTCAGCGCCCACACCGCTTGTTATGCTAGCGGTGGCAGGCGCAGCATAGACTACCTGCTTGGATGCGGCCGGCTTGACCGCCGCGGTAATCGCAAAAGGTGATATCGATTTGCCGGCAGCCACCTCTTTCAGACGATAATATTCAGACATCACTTTGGCGCCGTAGCCGCCATCCGATTCATAGCCTGCAGCGCCGACGTAAGTTTTTAAGCCAGCCTCAATGGAACCGCCGCGCGTTACATATTCTTTCAAAATAAGCGAGCCGACTTTGATGTTGGCAACCGGATTAAGCGCCGCTTTGATACCGCCTAAATCTTCAAATTTTTCTTGATGGATTTTTGACATGACCTGCATCAAACCTTGCGCACCCACCGGGCTTTCCGCGAACGGATTAAAGCTCGATTCGATCGCCATGACCGCCAGAATCAGCAGCGGATCCAGTTTGATGTCTTTGGCATTGATATACGCCGCCGATACCAGCATATTGGCCGCATCGCCTGCTACGTGGTAGCGCTTGGCCAGCCAGTTGGTCACCAGCTTCTGCTGCCGTTGCGTGCCGATCATCCGGCGCTCATCGGCGGTCAAGGCGGTTGCAGGCATTGCGGCAGGTACTGTGTCGACGGCTTGCGCCGGGGGCTGCATTAAATTGCTGAGCGGCGGCAGTGTGACGGGTTTTTGCGGTACGGGTGCGGCTTCGGCGGTGCTAAAGGGCGAATGCGCCATGACGCGATCGGCGAAGCTTGGATTGAAGAACATTGCGCCCAGAACGGTCAAAGCAGCGATGCCGACAACGGTTACCAGATAATGCAGAGCTGTAAGTAAATTCTTGATGCCGGCTTTGGACAAAGTCCATTTAGCAGGATGTTGCACCATGTATTGGGCATCTTGCGATGCCTGTATAGCGTGGTTTGACATTGAACCTCCATAATAATTGTGAGACAGGCAAGTTCGGCAAACTGCTATGGCCGTGCTGCCGGTCATCACAACTGGGTATGCTTGCTGATGAACGCGATGATGATTGCGTTAACGTCACAGCGAGCGTCGGTACTGCTTGCACACAACCGATCGGCTCTCAGGCTCTTATATCGGTAACAAGCAGTATGTTCGGGCCAGGCGTTGTGCCTAAAAACATTCCTGATTTTCAGGAAGAGCCCTTTCCCCTTGCACTGTCGCTAACAAAATAACGCGCGACAGCAGATGTAAAATTAGCAATTTATTGCTTGCTAGCAAGTGCCCTTTGGTGGGTCTATGATTTAGAATTCGCGAATTGTAGAAGGCACTTTATATCAAGTCAATACTAATATATTGAAAATCTATAACTTTTATGTCTTATTTATACTGAGTCCGGCAGGCGGATATCAATAGAATCAGGCCTGATTTCGTGTTTTTAGTTCAATTTGGGTTGCTCGAAAATACTTACAAATAATATGAAATATACTGATTTACGCGATTTTATTTCCCAATTGCAACAGCTAGGCGAAATTAAAAGCATCGATGTGCCGGTTTCGCCGTATTTAGAGATGACCGAAATTGCCGACCGCACGCTGCGTGCCGGCGGTCCTGCGTTGCTCTTTACGCAACCCACCGGAAAAAACATGCCGGTACTGGCTAATCTGTTCGGCACCACGCGCCGGGTGGCGCTTGGCATGGGCGCCGCGGATCTCGGCGAATTGCGCAAGATCGGCCATCTGCTGGCGCGCCTGAAAGAGCCTGAGCCGCCGAAGGACTTCAAAGATGTATTGGGTTTGGGCGTGCTGGTGAAGTCGCTATGGGATATGGCGCCCAAAGAGCGCCGCTCGGCGCCATGCCAGGATGTGGTCTGGGAAGGCAGTGACGTCGATCTCGAGCGCCTGCCGATTCAGCATTGCTGGCCGGACGATATCGCGCCGCTCATTACCTGGGGTTTGGTGATTACCAAAGGTCCGCACAAAAAACGCCAGAACCTCGGCATATACCGGCAGCAAGTGATCGGCCGCAACAAAGTCATCATGCGCTGGCTGGCACACCGCGGCGGCGCGCTGGACTTCCGTGAGCACTGCATCGCTAATCCGGGGCAGCCTTATCCGGTTGCGGTAGCGCTGGGTGCGGATCCTGCCACCATTCTGGGCGCGGTTACGCCGGTGCCGGATAATTTATCCGAATACCAGTTTGCCGGCCTGTTGCGTGGCAGCCGCACCGAACTGGTCAAGGCGATCGGCAGTCAGTTGCGGGTGCCTGCTTCAGCCGAGATTGTGCTGGAAGGGCATATTTATCCAGATGCTGCCCACCCGAGCGGCTATGAACACGCGCTCGAAGGGCCGTTCGGCGACCATACCGGCTATTACAATGAGCAAGATAATTTTCCGGTATTTACCATCGACCGCATCACCATGCGGCATGCGCCGATTTATCACTCGACCTATACCGGCAAGCCGCCCGACGAGCCGGCGGTGCTCGGCGTTGCCTTGAACGAAGTGTTCATCCCCTTGCTGCAAAAGCAGTTTTCCGAAATCATCGACTTCTATTTGCCGCCCGAGGCTTGCAGCTATCGCATGGCAATCGTGCAAATGAAAAAATCCTACGCAGGCCATGCCAAGCGGGTGATGTTCGGCGTCTGGAGTTTTTTGCGCCAGTTCATGTATACCAAGTTCATCGTGGTGGTTGATGAGGACGTTAATATTCGCGACTGGAAAGAAGTGATTTGGGCCATCACGACGCGCGTCGATCCGGTGCGCGATACGGTCATGGTCGATAACACACCGATCGATTATCTCGACTTTGCATCGCCGGTCAGCGGTCTCGGCAGCAAAATGGGGATCGATGCCACCAACAAATGGCCGGGTGAAACCGGCCGTGAATGGGGGCGCACCATTGTCATGCCCGACGATGTCAAAAAACGGATCGACAGTATTTGGCAAACGCTGGGACTTTGAAGGGAAGGCTGTAGGCAGGCGCCGATATGGGGTACAATTCGTGTCGGCGGGCCCCTGCGCATTGTGGCATGGTCAACCTGGTCAGGTCGGGAACGAAGCAGCCACAGCTATTCCCCGCAAGTGCCGCAGACAAGGCTCGCCTCTTCGTCTTTTCTTCCGCTTTTTTGTTCCCTTTTCGTCCCTTTTTCCATCCTAAAGTCCTATCCCTGTGTCTGCGCTCAACCGCGTCGCAACACGGATCACGGTAAAAATCAGCGTAAAATTGCCTTCTATTTCAAGGACATTCAGCATGGCCACACCTGATCCGAAACCGGTACGGCGAACTTCATTTTTAGGGACGCTCAGCGCAGTGTTCTGGTCGTTTGCGGGTCTGCGCAGCAAGAAGGACTACGAAAAAGATGTCACCGGCCTGAATCCGGTCTACGTCATCATTGCTGCTTTGCTGGGGGTTGCTATTCTGATTGGCGTGTTGATTACCATTGTCAAAATGGTCGTGCCTTGAGTTCTTGCGGAATAGGGACGAGGGGGCAGTGAAGGGCGCCGCGTTAATACGCGGACTTACTTTTTGCGCGAAAACTTTTCGCTGAGCTGTGCCAGTTTCTCGGCATGAATACGAGCCGCTTCGGTAGCAGCCTTTTGCGCTTCAGCCACCGCCTTTTGCGCTTTACGCTGTTCGGCATCTTTCTTGAAGCGTTCGCGTAATACTTCGGTAGCATGCGTCCGATGCACGGCGGTCACTTCATCGGTCTGCTGACCGGTCAAATCGAAGCGGTGCGTCGCTTTTTCCATCGCGCGCAGATAACGCAGCGAGTTAGTATGAATCCCCAAGGCAATACGCAACACCTTGCGGCTGATCTCGGGCAGTTCCGCATTCAATTGCTTATCGATGCCGATTGCCAGTGGCAGGCAGTCTCGAAATGCCGGAAACTGCGCTTGCAACCGTTTCAGCAATGCACGCGCCTGGTGCGCCGGCGTTTCATCGGAGACAGGGGCCACAATCGTAGCGGGAACTGCGGTCAGCGTAGTGGCCGGCGCTTCTTCAAGGGCGATTCTGGAATCTAGCGTATTAGTATTATTTGGATTCAACTTATTCATTGACAGCATGGAGCGTTTGTATTTCGAATGCGCGAGCATAGCACGGACTGCCACCGGCGCAACTCGATCCTTACAGTCATTTATCAATATTTTCTGATATGAAAATCATGGCTCAAGATCAGGCGGGTACTGCCGATAAGGCTGTTCAGGCCGAAGATCAGTTGCGTCAAAACCTCGGCCGGCAGCGTCCAGATTTGGCCTGATGGCGCCGGAGCGCCGGTTACGGCAGTCAGCAGCGGCGCGACCCATTCGGCTTCGGGCATCACATCCAGCAAGATATCGCCTTCGCCGCCCGTATGCAGGAAGATCTGCCCCCCTGCGCTGAGATAAAAACAAATACCGTAACCGTTTAATTTCGGATTGAATTTTGGGCTAAATAAGGCCGCTTGCAGATCACGGTTGTAGTTGGCAATCCAGGCTTCCACATCGTAGGTATCGCGCAGGACGATCCAGGGACGTTGCGGCG
>DATMOE010000214.1:0-14370 GCA_035568435.1 Herbaspirillum sp.
GTGTACGACAACGGTCCTGGTTTGCCGATAGGGCGCGAGCAAGTGCTGTTTGAAAAATTCACCCGTGGCGAGCAGGAGTCTGCGACGACCGGTGTCGGGCTTGGATTGGCGATCTGCCAGGCCATTATCATCGCCCACGGCGGCGTCATTGGCGCGGCGCCATCGCCGGAAGGCGGCGCTAATATTGTATTTACCTTACCGTTGGGAACGCCCCCCGCGTTGCCCGAAATTGAAGACTGAAGCAACTCTATGACACATTCCTCTCCTATCGCTTTGCTGGTTGAAGATGAACCGCAGATCCGTCGTTTCGTGCGTAGCGCGATGGAACAAGAAGGCTGGCAGGTTTTTGAAGCGGCGGGCATGCAGCGCGGCCTGATCGATGCCGGCACCCGGCAACCCGATCTGGTCATTCTCGATCTGGGTTTGCCGGATGGCGACGGCATCGATTTCATTCTCGATCTGCGGCGCTGGTCTGCGGTGCCGGTGATTGTATTGTCCGCGCGCGCCGGCGAAAGCGACAAGATCAAGGCGCTCGACGCGGGCGCCGACGATTATCTGGGCAAACCGTTCGGCGTCGGCGAATTGCTGGCGCGGGTGCGCTCCACCTTACGGCGTCAGCGCCAAACTGCCGCGGGCGGCGACGGACAGATTCAGTTCGGCGACATCAAACTCGATCTGAAAGCACGTCTGGTCACGCGCGACGGACAACCGGTACGGCTCACCCCCACTGAATACCGCTTGCTGGCAGTACTGGCGACCAATGCCGGGCGCGTGGTCACCAGCCCGCAGTTGTTGCGCGAAGTGTGGGGGCCGTCGCATTCCGAAGACGGGCATTACGTGCGCGTGTATATGGGCCATCTGCGGCAAAAGCTGGAAGAAGACCCGGCACAGCCGCGGTTTTTGCTGACTGAAACGGCGGTTGGTTATCGGCTGCTGTTGCCTGAGCGTTGATGCCTTATTTGGACAGTCTTTGGTAAAACAGCAGATCTAGCTCTGGTGCATTGCCTGTCAAACCGGTCAGCATCGCATGCACCTGCCCGCGATGATGGGTTTGATGATTAAACCAGTGCGCCAGGGCCGGAGCGACGACTTGCGTTTTCAATTCAGTTGTCGAAACGGGCAGATAGGTGATGACGTCCGAGAGCCCGGACTCGGTCAGACTTGCGACATAAGAAACGATGCGCTCGTCTTCAATCTTTCTCGCTTCATAGAGGGCCGGAAAATCTTCATAAAGAATCGTATCGAGGCTATCGGTGGCTTTGCCTTGACCGTTGAGCCGCTGGCGCCAAATGCGATCGGTCACCAATAAATGATTCAGGGTGCCATGAATCGACTTGAAGAAGGTGCCGCGGTCTGCGCGATAATCGGTGTCGCTCAGAGCGCCGGCTGCTTGATATAAGCGCTCGTTGGCCCATTGATTGTAGTGGGCGAACATGTCGAAATGCTGCTTTAAAGAGATTGGCATTTTTCTTCCGAGGGTCGGTTGGTATTGGGGAATTATTTCATTTTTTGATCCACATATGCACGTAGTGAACTCGACACAATCGCCGCAACAAGAACTGTCTGCAGTTTGTCGAATTGCGGCTGCGTTAAATAGTGCATGCTTTCCGGCGTGATCATGTGCCAAGCGTAAGTGAAGATGCCGAGTATTAAACTACCGATAACAACCCAGAACAGATAAATCGTCGCTTTATTTAGATGGTTTCGGAACGCTTGATGACGGCTATGTTCCTGGATTTTTCCGTCTTTTTCTATATCGGAACCGGAAGTCATGGAAATTGCTTCCGAGCGGGCTTTCTCGTCCTTAGTGGAAGTTGGAGAAAATACTGAGTCGAGTACCTCTCGGACTTCTGATTCCCGGCCCGTTTGTAGCTTTGATAACATCAATATTCTTACAAAGCAGAGTGGCTTTTCTGGCCGAGAATGTTGCGGTAAAAATGTTTGATGATGTCATTTGAGATGACCGTATTTTTCCCAATTCGGCTCCAGGTTTGCTCCCAAGGGCTTCCTGGTTGGTGAGTGGAACTTGATAGGACGATCCCATCATAGCCGCCGTACTTATCCGCCACCAGATCCATGACTTCCATTTCGGTCGCGGTGAAATCGTAGGTAGCCAAACCGCAGTTAACGTCAATGACCGGCTGACTTCGGTATTCTTTGACCGCATGATAAACACTGGGGACGACGGGCCCGTATTGCCAAGCCTCTACAGCATCAGCAAATAAGGGTTTGCCATGCCTCCCAAGCATCTGGCCTTGGGCAATATAGGTGAGTTTTATCAACTGCATAGGCGTAACAGTATCACCAGCATTTTGACGGTGGCGGAGAATGTATTGAGCGACTTGTCTTGCATCTGCATAGCGCATGGCGGTCTTTTCTGTAGTTTAGCTTTCGAAAGATAAGTTATTACCCGCAAACAAAATACTGTTTGTATGGACAGTATTTTGTGTAGCTGCAAACGGCTTCTTTATTTTTTGCTGCAAGTTTCTTTGCCCACGCTGAAATGAGTTCTAAATATAGCTCGGTAGTGCCGAGTAAGTGGTGCAGGCGGTTCAAGCGTGCGGCGAGAAGCGGAGCCGTACTTTATGTACGGTGAGCATCACAGCCGTGCGATTGGGCCGCCTGCGCCGCTTAATCGGCGCTACAATACGGCCCGAAGCAGGCCAGACAGTCGCTGGTTACGGCGTAATTCCGTAGCGGGAGGAAGGTCCGGACTCCATAGAGCAGGGTGACGGTTAACGGCCGTCCGCTGAAAGCCGCAAGGTATAAGGCGAGGAATAGGGCCACAGAGACGAGCGTATTCAGTTACGGTGAAACGCGGTAACCTCCACTCGGAGCAATTCCAAATAGGCACGCGTTGATGTTGCTCGCGGAGCGTGCGGGTAGGAAGCTTGAGCGCTGGAGTAATTCAGCGCCTAGAGGAATGACTGTCATAACAGGGCAACTTGTCGTAACAGAATCCGGCCTATCGGCCTGCTTTGATTTTATTTTTTCGGCCAGCGTGCATTCGCACAGGAGTGATGCATGAGTGAAGCGGTATTGTTCGAGGAACTGCCTGCCGTCCATGGATACCGTATCGGTATCGCTACATTGAATGTTGAAAAAACGCTGAATGCCTTGTCGCTCGAAATGACCGACTCGCTAACCAGCCGCCTCACGCAATGGGCCGCCGATGCCGGTATCGCGATGGTGATATTGCAGGGCTCCGGCGAGAAGGCGTTTTGCGCTGGCGGCGATTTGCAGCAACTGTATCGTTCGATGACGGCGCATCATGCCAGCGCGCAGCGCGGCGATATCCGCGGCAATCCTTACGCCGCACAATTCTTCGAGCGCGAATACCGCCTCAATTACTTAATTCATACTTATCCGAAGCCGCTGCTCTGCTGGGGGCATGGCATCGTCATGGGCGGCGGTCTTGGCCTGATGGCCGGCGCCAGCCATCGCGTGGTGACCGAACGGTCGCGATTGGCCATGCCGGAAATGACGGTCGGCCTGTATCCAGACGTCGGCGGTAGCTGGTTTTTGAACCGGATGCCGGGACGGCTTGGTCTATTCCTGGCGTTGACCGGCGCTTCGCTTAATGCCGCCGATGCCAAATTCGTCGATCTGGCCGATTATCAGATCGCCCATGAGGCCCGGCAACAGGTGATCGATACCTTATTGCAGCAGCCATGGGGCAGCAGCGATGCGGCCGCGCCGGTTCTCCTGAGCCGTGTTTTGCGGCGGGCTGAGCAAGCCGGCGCACAGCAGGCGGACGTGGTTTTTGTGGCATCGCAATTACGCGAGAATCTGGATGCGATTAATGCGCTGTGCAGCGCGCCGACGCTGCCCGAGATCGTCGAATCGCTGCTGCGGGTCAAAACCGATAACGTTTGGTTGCGCAAAGCGCTCGCTACGCTGGCCACCGGCGCGCCCGGATCGGCCTGGTTGTCGTATGTCATGCAGCAGCGCGCGCGGTATTTGTCGCTGGCGCAGGTGTTTCGGCTGGAATTTACCGTCTCCCTGCATTGCGCGGCGCGGCCGGATTTTGCCGAAGGTATTCGCGCGTTGTTGATCGATAAGGATCAAAAACCAAAATGGCAGCCGGCCACGCTGGCCGACGTTACGCCGCAATGGGTGGACGGCGCCTTTGCCGATCCATGGAGCGCCGATGGGCATCCGCTGGCCGATCTTGAGTTCTAATACTTTGTATCAATCCCCAAACACTAATTTAACGCGCTGAAAATCACCAAAATTGGGCATAAACCCATGTGTTTATCTCAGGTGCAACTTTCAATATCTGCGCTAAGTCATTCATTTTCTTGATAATTGACTTTTAACCTGTCTTAACAGTGTGCGCTAAGTCTTTGACTTTATTCATTAAATCCCCATTTGACCTTTGTAATATCACTTGACCTGCGTGAGTCCAATACTCTAAAGTGGGCGGCAGTGTGAAAAAGTGTTTTTTTGTGGGGTAAAACGGCCTTGAAAGAGGGCGTCTCACCTTACGGATTTCGTTTTCGTCAATGCCAAACCAGCCGTACATTCAGAGGTATTCATAGTGTTTCAGGGCGCGTCAGCTTTAAATCTCGATGCCAAAGGACGGATGTCAATTCCGGCCAAGCATCGCGACGCCCTGAGCTTGCAATGCGAAGGGCGCGTCACGTTGACCCGTCATCCGCATGGCTGTCTGTTGTTCTTTCCACGTCCGACCTGGGAAAGCCACCGCGAGCAAATCGCTGCGTGGCCGATGTCGGCGCGCGCCTGGCAACGGATATTCCTGGGCAATGCATCGGATGTCGAAATGGATTCCGCAGGACGGATTCTGATTGCACCAGAATTGCGCAGCGCGGTTGGTCTGCAACGCGATGTGATGTTGCTGGGCATGGGCAGTCATTTTGAAATATGGGATGCAGCGCTGCTGGCTGAAAGCGAAGCCCAGGCCATCGCCGGCGGCATGCCGGAAATTTTAAGTAACTTTTCATTCTAACGGCACGACGTGATGACTTCGCAAACGGTGCCGGATTTGCAGCACCGCACGGTGTTGCTGGATGAAGCGGTCGATGGGCTGGCGATCGAGGGCGCGCGCGCCAACGGGATTTATCTGGACGGGACCTTCGGCCGCGGCGGTCATTCGCGCAAGATTCTCGAGCGGCTTGGCGCCGGCGGTCGTTTGCTGGCGTTCGATAAAGACCCGCAAGCGATCGCGGCAGCGCAAACGATTACCGATGCGCGCTTTTCGATCGTGCACGACAGTTTTGCAACGCTCGATGCGGCATTGGCCGAGCGCGGTATCGGGCAGGTTGACGGTATTTTGTTGGATTTGGGAATTTCATCGCCGCAAGTCGATGATGCAACGCGCGGTTTCAGCTTCCGTTCCGACGGACCGCTGGACATGCGCATGGATACGACACGCGGCGTGTCGGCCGCCGAGTGGCTGGCAAACGAAGCAGAGCAGACGATTGGAAAGGTGATACGCGATTATGGGGAAGAACGGTTTGCTGTTCAGATTGCAAAGGCGATTGTTGCTCGCCGGGCAATCGAGCCAATTTCAAGCACACGACAGCTTGCCCAGATCGTGGCACAAGCAGTCAAAACCCGCGAGAAAGGTAAAGATCCGGCAACTCGCACATTTCAGGCTATACGGATTTACATCAATCAAGAGCTTGAAGAACTCGAGATAGGGCTGGCGAAAGGATTTCACCGGATGGCGCAGCACGGGAGAATGGTAGTGATCAGCTTTCATTCGCTGGAGGATCGGATTGTGAAGCAGTTCATGGCGTCCAAAGCGCATGTGCCGCAGCCTGATCGTCGCCTGCCGATTCGTGCCGCCGATCTGCCGCAGCCGCAGATGAAATTATTGGCCCGCCGCAAACCAGGTGCGGCCGAAGTGGCGGAAAATCCACGTGCCCGCTCCGCCGTGATGCGGGTTGCAGAACGCCTCGCCGAACCCTTGTCTGGAGCGCCGCAATGACCGGCCGCCTCAATTTTGTGCTGGCGTTGTTGTTGGTCGGTTGCGCGTTGTCGCTGGTCAATGCGCAATATCAGGCGCGTGAGTTATTCATTGAACTGGACCGCGCGCAAAGCCTGGGGCGTCAACTCGATGTCGAATGGGCGCAGTTGCAACTGGACCAATCCACGCTGGGCAAAAATTCCCGTATTGACGCCATCGCAAGGCGCGATCTGAACATGATCTCGCTGACGCCGCAACGCACGCAATACCTGACCATGGGCGCCAAATGACGCGTAAGCCGCGCTCCGCCCACAATGGACGCGTCGCGGCCGCCAAGGGCGTTCCATTTTCCGCCAGTCCTGTTTTACAAGTACAGATGCCGGCCTGGCGCTCGCGTCTGGTGCTGTTTGTCTTATTCGCTTCCTTCTTCGCGCTGGCCGCGCGCGCCTTGTGGCTGCAAGGCATTTCCACCGATTTCCTGCAAAAACAGGGCGCAGTGCGCTATGCGCGCACGCTTGAGTTGCCTGCCACACGCGGCAAAATAACCGATCGCAATGGACAGGTGCTGGCCTCGTCGGTGCCGGTCAAAGCGATCTGGGCCATTCCCGACGACGTGCAGGAAGCGCCGAAAGAAAAGCTGCATCAATTGGCCCAATTGCTCGAGATGAGCGATGCCGAACTGCATAAAAAGCTCGATTCCGACCGCGGCTTCGTCTACCTCAAGCGCCAAGTGGAGCAGGACACCACGGACAAAATTCTGAAGCTCGACATTCCGGGGATTGAAACGCGGCGGGAATATAAGCGCTTTTATCCAGAAGGCGAAGTCACGGCGCACGTGGTGGGCTTCACCAATGTGGAAGACGTGGGCCAGGACGGCATGGAATTGTCGAACCAGAAAACGCTGGCCGGTATCGCCGGCAGCCGTCGCGTGATCAAAGACCGGCTCGGTCGCATCGTGGAAGATATCGAGGCGGTCAAGGAGCCGCATGACGGCACCGATCTGGCGCTGTCGATCGACAGCAAAATTCAGTACATCGCCTTTACCCAATTGAAAGATGCGGTCGAAAAACATCACGCCAAGGCCGGCGGCATCATCGTGCTGGATGTGCGTACCGGTGAAGTGCTGGCCTTGGCCAATCTGCCGACTTACAACCCCAACGATCGTTCCGTGCTGACCGGAGAGCAATTGCGTAACCGGGTCGTGACCGATACCTACGAGCCCGGATCGACCCTCAAACCGTTCACCATCGGCCTGTCGCTGGATACCGGTCGCGTCACGCCAACAACCCAATTCCAGACCGGACCCGGCAAGCTGACCATCGGCACCGCAACCATCGGCGATGCGGACGCACATGCATCAATATTGAGCGTGGCGGACATCATTAAATTTTCATCGAATATCGGCACCGCCAAGATCGCCTTGCAAATGCCGCCACAGGAAATGTGGGCAATGTTTACCAAGGTCGGTCTGGGGCAGCAGCCGAAATTCGGCTTCCCCGGTGCGGCTGCAGGCCGCGTGCGTCCTTATAAATCATGGCGTCCGATCGAGCAGGCGACCATGGGTTACGGGCAGGGTATTTCGGTCTCGCTGTTGCAACTGGCGCATGCTTATATGATTTGGGCGCGCAACGGCGATTTGATTCCGTTGTCGTTCCAAAAAGTCACCGACCTGCCGATCGGCACCCGCGTCGTATCGCCGCAAACGGCACAGGAAATGCGGACCATGCTGGAGACCGTGGTCAGCCCGACCGGCACCGCACCGCAAGCGCAAGTGCCGGGATACCGGGTCGGCGGCAAGACCGGTACCGCTTATAAAGTCGAAAACGGTAAATACGTGCATAAATATATCGCGTCGTTCTGCGGCATCGCGCCGATGTCGGATCCGCGTATTATCGTAGCTGTCATGCTCGACGAACCGACTGTGGGCGGTCACTTCGGCGGCTCCGTCGCCGGCCCTGTTTTCGCAGCGGTGACCGCCAATGCATTGCGCGCACTCAACGTAGCGCCGGATTCAACGGTGACCAATATCGTGATTCCCAAAGATAGTATCCAGGGGGATTTGTGATGACAGCCTCTTTTTCATTACCACTAACGCAAGAGCAGGCCGCAGTGCTGGACTGGCTGCAGCAGTTGGCCGCGAAATCCGGGTCCACGTCCACGCCTGCTGCGCAGATTTCTGCAGACTCCCGCCGTATCGCGCCGGGCGATTTTTTCTTTGCCTTTCCGGGCGACGCTGCCGACGGCCGCCGCTTTATTTCGGATGCGATCGAACGCGGCGCCGCCGGTGTGCTGTATGACGATGACAATTTTGCCTGGGATGCTGCAATCGATTTGCCGCATCTGGCCATGGCCGGTTTGAAGCAGCAGTCCGGCCTCATTGCGAATGCTTATTACGGTAAGCCCGATAGCGCCATGTTTACGGTCGCCGTGACCGGCACCAACGGCAAGACTTCCTGCGCCTACTGGCTGGCCAACGCCTTATCCGTGTTGCAGCAAAAACCGGCGACGCCGGCAGCGGTGATCGGCACGCTCGGTATCGGCCTGTTCGTCAACGGCGTGCCGAGTCGGTTCGAAGTCACCGGTTACACCACGCCGGATGCGGTGTTGTTGCAGCGCAAGCTGGCCGAATTGCGTAGAGGAAATGTCGCTGCGGTGGCGCTGGAAGCCTCCTCGATCGGCTTGGCGCAAGGACGTATCAGCGGTTTGCATATCGATGTGGCGCTGTTCACCAATCTGACCCGCGATCATCTCGATTATCACGGCGATATGGCGGCCTACGGCGCCGCCAAAACAATCTTGTTCGACCGGCCGGAATTGAAGCACGGCGTGATTAATCTGGACGATGCCCTGGGCGTGCAATTGGCGCAGCGCTTGCAGCAACGCGGCGTGCAGACGGTGGGGTACAGCCTGAGCGAGGCCAAGCTCGATGCACTGCTGGATCAGATCCCGGTGCTGCGGGCTTCGGCGATCCGCATCAGCAATACCGGCACCGCGTTCCATGTCGATTCGCCGTTCGGCAGCGGCCCTGTCAAATCGCAAATGGTCGGGCTCTTCAATGTCAGTAACCTGCTCGGCGTATTGGGCGTATTGCTGGCCAAGGGCGTGGCCTGGAACGCAGCGATTGCGGCGGTGTCCGGCTTGACCTCGGCGCCTGGGCGCATGCAACAACTCGGCGGCCAGGAGGCGCCCTTAGTCGTCATCGATTACGCCCACACGCCGGATGCGTTGCTGAAAACGCTGACCTCGCTGCGCGAATTGGCCGAGCAGCGGCACGGCAAATTGTGGTGCGTATTCGGCTGCGGCGGCGACCGCGATGCCGGCAAGCGGCCGGAAATGGGCCGCGCCTCGGAATTGGCGGATCACGTAGTGCTGACCAGCGACAATCCGCGCACGGAAGAGCCGCTGGCCATTATTGAACAAACGCGTAGCGGGATGCAGACGCTCACGCCGCATATTCTGGAAGATCGCGCCACCGCCATTCTATGGACCGTGCGTCACGCCGGCAAACAGGATGTCGTGCTGCTGGCGGGAAAAGGACATGAGATGTATCAGGAAGTGAACGGCAAGAAGCAACCGTTCCTGGACGCCGATCACGCTGCGCTGGCATTGGCCGCGCGCGCCACCATGCTGGGAGGTGCGTGATGGCCATGCATGCGACGCTAGCCGAATTGATGGCATGGATACCGGGCGCGGTGCTGCATGGCGTCATGCCCAAGGTGGGTAGTGGCAGCGGTGTCAATGCGGTTGTCACCGATAGCCGCGCCGTCACCGATGGCTGTTTGTTTGTCGCTTTACGCGGCGAGCGTTTCGACGCGCATAATTTCCTGGATGCGGTGCAGCAGCAACCGCAAGGAGCCGCACCTGCAGCCTTGCTCATCGAGCGTATACCGGCCGGCTTGACGCTGAAAATGCCTGCCATCGTGGTGCCGGATACCCGGCTGGCGCTGGCGGCCATCGCTAGCCACTGGCGCGCAAAATTCAAGTTGCCGGTGATTGCCGTGACCGGCAGCAACGGCAAGACCACGGTGAAGGAAATGATCGCCGCGATTCTGGGGGCTGCGTTCGGCGTCGAACAGCAAATGGCCACGCGCGGCAATTTCAATAATGACATCGGTGTACCGCTGACACTGTTCCGGCTCAATCCTGCGCATCGTGCGGCAGTCATCGAGCTGGGCATGAATCATCCCGGTGAAATTGCCGTACTGGCCGCCATGGCGCAGCCGACGATTGGGCTGGTCAACAATGCCCAGCGCGAACATCAGGAATTCATGGCCAGCGTGGAGGCGGTGGCGCTGGAAAACGGCGCGGTCATTCGCGCATTGCCGGCCGATGGCGTTGCGGTGTTTCCGGCGGACGATACCTATGCGCCGCTATGGCGACATGACGCCGGTGCGCGCCGGGTGATCAGTTTCGGTTTGTCGGAACAGGCCGACGTGCGCGCCACCTATCACGTTGACACCTTCGGCAGCCGCGTCCAAGTCACGCTGGATTCTGCGGCGTTAGCCGGAGGGCAGCACCAGCCGCCAACGTTTGCGCTGCACCTCAAGGCCCCCGGCCAACACAATGTCCTGAATGCATTGGCGGCCATCGCCTGCACCTTGGCCGCCGGCATCGATGTGGCCGCGATCGTGCATGGGCTGGAAACATTTACGCCGGTCAACGGCCGTCTGCAGCGCAAGCAAGCCGATAGCGGCGCGCTAGTCATCGACGACACCTATAACGCCAATCCCGATTCAGTCAGAGCGGCCATCGATGTGCTGGCCCAAGCGGCGGCGCCACGCGTGCTGATCCTGGGCGATATGGGCGAAGTCGGCGATCAGGGTTTGCAATTCCACGAAGAAATCGGCCGCTACGCACGCGAACGCCACATTGAACACGTACTCACGCTGGGCGATTTGGCGTGGCATGTCACGGCAGCGTTCAATGCATCGGTGTTGACCGAGTACGAGCTGGCCGAGCATTTTGTCGATATCGAGACCTTGAAGCAGGAGGCCGCCGCACTGGCGTTGCCGGGCGCAACGATATTGGTTAAGGGATCGCGCTTCATGAAAATGGAGCGGGTAGTTCAGCATTTGGCACATCCGCGGCAGTCCGCGGCGAAAGAAGAGAGCGTCTAATATGCTGCTTTGGTTGGCACAAAATTTTCAACAAGACCTGGGCTTTCTGCGGGTCTTCAATTTCATCACCTTCCGCGCGGTGTTCGCGACGCTGACGGCGTTGGCGATCGGCTTGATTGCCGGGCCGGGCGTGATCCGCATGCTGGCGCGCCTGAAGGTCGGCCAGGCCGTGCGCACCGACGGGCCGCAAACGCATCTGATTAAAACCGGCACACCGACCATGGGCGGCGTGCTGATCCTGATTGGCATCGGCATTTCGACCTTGTTGTGGGCCGATTTGACGAATCGCTTTGTCTGGATCGTCCTGATTGTGACGCTGGGTTTCGGGACGGTCGGCTGGGTCGACGATTATCGCAAAGTGGTCTACAAAGACCCGAACGGCATGCGTTCGCGCGAGAAATATTTCTGGCAATCGCTGATCGGCATCGTCGCGGCGCTCTATCTGGCGTTCTCGGTATCGGCGCCGACCAATGGGCAGGCGCTGGAATTATTCACTTCCTGGGTGCGCTCGGGTTTCATGCTCGATCTGCCGGGCAAGACCGATCTGATCGTGCCGTTCTTTAAAACCGTCAGCTATCCGCTCGGCGTCTGGGGCTTTATTGCGCTGACTTATTTCGTGATTGTCGGCAGCAGCAATGCCGTCAATCTGACCGATGGCCTGGATGGACTGGCGATCATGCCGACCGTGATGGTCGGCTCGGCGCTGGGGATTTTTGCCTATCTGACCGGTAGCGTGACGTATGCCAAATATCTGTTGATTCCGCATATTCCCGGCGCCGGCGAATTGCTGATTTTCTGCGGTGCGATGACAGGCGCGGGCTTGGCCTTCCTCTGGTACAACGCGCATCCGGCGCAAGTATTCATGGGCGATGTCGGCGCATTGGCGCTGGGCGGCGCGCTCGGCACCATTGCGGTGATCGTGCGCCAGGAAATTGTGTTGTTCATCATGGGCGGCATTTTCGTGGTCGAAACGCTGTCGGTCATGATCCAGGTCGCTTATTTCAAATTCACCAAAAGACGCACCGGTGTCGGCAAACGCGTGTTGTTGATGGCGCCGCTGCATCATCACTATGAACAAAAAGGCTGGAAAGAAACCCAGGTCGTGGTGCGCTTCTGGATCATCACGATTGTGCTGGTGTTGTTCGGTTTATCGACCTTGAAATTACGTTAGCAGAAAGTTGGATGCAATACCGATGAAGCCCTCTCTCATTCACATCGAACGCTACGCCGGCCAGACCGCATTGGTGCTGGGCCTGGGCGAGTCCGGCCTGGCCATGGCGCTGTGGCTGAGCGCTTGCGGCGTGACTGTGCGAGTGGCCGATACGCGCAGCGAAGAAGCGTTGGTGACGCGTCTGACGCAATTGCGCGAGCAGGCGCCGGATGCGGTCTTTACGAGCGGCGATCTGAACGCGGCCTTACTGGATGGCGTCGATTTTGTTGCGGTCAGTCCCGGTCTGTCGCCGGCGCTTGAATTGAAGGAAATCGCCGCCGCTGCCGCCGCCGCTGAACCAGCCATCCCTCTGTGGAGCGAAATCGAATTATTCGCGCAAGCTTTAGCGGCGCTGCGCGAGCAACGCGGCTATGCGCCCAAGCTCATTGCGATCACCGGCACCAACGGTAAAACCACCGTCACCAGCTTGACCACGCTGCTCTGTCAGCGCGCCGGTTTGAGCGTGATCATGGCCGGCAATATCAGCCCGGCGGCGCTGGATATGTTGCGTCACGCGTTGGAGCAAGAGACCTTGCCCGAGGTCTGGGTGCTGGAATTGTCGAGCTTCCAGTTGCATGCGACCTTCAGCCTGCAAGCCGATGCCGCGACCGTGCTCAATATCACACAGGATCATCTGGATTGGCATGGCGACATGGCCGCTTATGCTGCCGCCAAACAACGTATTTTCGGCCCGGAGACGGTACGGGTTCTCAATCGCGAGGATGCGCTGGTCATGGCGATGGCCGCCGGTGCGCCGGCCGTCAGCACCTTCGGCAGCGATCAGCCGGCCGGTCTGGACAGCTTCGGTCTGGTCAATGAAAACGGCATGCAATGGCTGGCGGTGACGGTGCCGTTGGACGAGCAGGAAAAGAAACCGGCCCGTAGAAATGCAAAAAACCAACTCAATCTGGTTGACGCGGCGGTGATGATCAATCGCGTCATGCCGGCCGATGCCTTGAAGATTCGCGGTTTGCATAATGCGGTCAACGGCTTGGCGGCGCTGGCATTGTGCCGCGCCATCGGTCTGCCGTTAGCGCCCTTGTTGCATGGCTTGCGCGACTACACGGGCGAGCCGCATCGGGTCGAATTGATCGCCACCATCGGCGAGGTCGAGTATTACGACGACAGCAAAGGCACCAATGTCGGCGCGACGGTGGCGGCCTTGAACGGTCTGGGCCACGGCGGGCGGCCGAATCGCTTGCTGCTGATTGCCGGCGGCGACGGCAAGGGACAGGATTTCACGCCGCTGCGCGAGCCCTTATCGAAATATGCGCGGGCGGTGTTGTTGATCGGCCGCGATGCGGGCTTGATCCGGGCGGTTGCAGAGTCGGCCGCGGCCGAACTTGAACTGGTCGATTGCGCGACGCTGGAAGCGGCCGTGGAACAAGCCGCGGCGATGGCCAAACCGGGCGAGGCAGTATTGCTGTCGCCGGCCTGCGCCAGTTTCGACATGTTCCGCAATTACGGCCATCGCGCAGAAGTGTTTGTCGACGCGGTGCGTGAAGTGGCGCTGTCGCGCGGGGAGGCGATGCTATGAAACTCGCGCTGACAAATATGTTGCAGTGGTTCGGCGTCAAGCCGGTGGCGGCGGCCAAGAGCGGCAGGGAGTCCGGCAAATACGGTAGCGCCGTCGAGCAGCGTTCGAAGATGATGGAATACGATCAGCCGCTGGTTTGGGTGGTGCTGCTGCTGATGCTGTTCGGCATGGTCATGGTGTATTCGGCTTCGGTGGCGCTGCCCGATTCGCCCAAGTATGCCAATTACACGACCACCCATTTCCTGGTGCGCCAGGCGCTGTTCATTGTGATCTCTTTATTTGTCGGCTTGCTGGTATTCCGGGTCCGTATCGAAACCTGGCAGCGCTGGGCGCCTTATCTGTTCGCCATCACCTTGATTTTCCTGGCGCTGGTGCTGGTGCCGGGGATCGGTAAAGGCGTTAATGGCGCGCGGCGTTGGCTGTCGTTCAAAGTATTCAATATCCAGCCTTCGGAGTTGATGAAGTTATTCGTCGTCCTGTATGCCGCCGATTACACCGTGCGCAAACAAAACGTGATGCATATGTTGACCAAGGGCTTCATGCCGATGACGGTTGCCATCGGCGTGGTCGGTTT
>DATMOE010000215.1:0-8779 GCA_035568435.1 Herbaspirillum sp.
TGCGCAAGGAGCTTCAGCCATTAAATCGGTCAACCTTGACCGTGCTATTCCCAAGGTTCTCAATGGTTGGGTACAGATAGAAAAGGCTGACGGGAAAATGTCATGGGTGCAGATGCTCATGAATGTAGACGGCGAACTGGAGGCAAGCAAAGTCAAAGCTGTGGAGCTGACAGTACCTCGCCGTGGCAAGTATCACTCACTCGATGTAAAAACGGGCGCTCCAGAGCTGCCGCATCCATGGGCGGGCTCGGAATGGCGCAAAGATCGGAAACCGATTCTGATGGTTGAAGAGGCTGGCGATTATTTCCAGGATAAATTCTGAGAATCGCGATGTAATCGAAATTGACCCCAGACGGCGCAAGCGCCGAATGGGGTCATTTTTTGTGCAGCGCTTTCCTATTTCTTCACCAACCACTCAGTAGCATAAAACGGCAATATCACCGCCGGCATCGCAAATCCGACCCAGGCGGTGAGGCTCCAGCCGCCGTGCGCGTAACTCCATGCGCCCAGCGCGGAGCCGAGTGCGCCGCCGATGAAGAAGATCGACATATACAGGCCGTTGAGACGGCTGCGCAGCGATGCGCCCAGGCTGAAAATGGCGCGTTGCCCCAGCACCAGATTGGCGGTGACGCCGAAGTCCAGCAAAACCGCCGCTGCCACCAATAGCCCCAGCGCGAGGGTCGATCCGGGCGTGGCGAATTGTGTCATTAAAAATGCAAACGCGGCGAGGACGATCGCACCGCCGGTTGCCGGCCGGCTCCAGCCGTGGTCGGCGGCCATGCCTGCGAGGGGCGCGGAGATGGCGCCGGCCACGCCGACCAGCGCGAATAAGGCGATGCCGGTTTGCGATAGGCCGTAGGCAGGGCTGGCCAGGAGCAAGGGCACCGTGGTCCAAAACAAGCTGAAGGCGCCGAACATGCCGAAGTGATAAAAGCCGCGCCGGCGCAGCAGCGGCGTTTGTGTGAACAAATGGCCCATCGACGCCAGTAATGCGCCGTAGCTCAGGTTGTGCGTCGGTTGCCGCGTCGGTAGTGAGCGTCTTAGCACCAGCCCCAAGATCACCATGATGGTGGCCGATAGCAGGTAGACCGCATGCCATGACAATAGATCGGTGATCAGGCTGGCCGCCGGCCGCGCCAGCATGATGCCCAGCATCAGGCCGCTGGTGGCTTGGCCGATTACGCGGCCGCGGATCGCTTCCGGCGCCAGATGCGCCGCAAACGGCACCAGGATTTGCACCGAGACCGAGCCGAGGCCGATGAATAGGCAAGCCAGCAGGAACGGCGCGGCATGGCTGACCGATGCCGCCGCCAGCGAAGCAACGGCGCCGATGGCCATTACGCCAGTGACCAGTTTGCGGTTTTCGATCAGATCGCCCAGCGGCACCAGCAGCAATAATCCGACGACGTAACCGAGCTGGGTCAGCGTGGCAATCAGGCCGGCGGATTTCGGCGACATGCCGAGCGCGGTGCTGATGGGGCCGATCAAAGGTTGGCAGTAGTAGATGTTGGCGACGATCAGGCCGCAGGACATGGCGAGCAGGAAGGTCATGGCGCCGGAGATGGCGGGTGCTGCGGTTTGGCGTGTGGCGGTGTTGGTGTTGGTGATGGGTTGGGTCATTGGGATTCCGGTAAAAAGGGCGCGCACTGCGGCCTGAAATGTGCAAATCAATAGCATCAGGCGCAGTGCAAATCAGCTAGCGTTCATTATAGGGATTTATCACTTTTGTGTTTGAGCGCCGGATATTGCCGCATAATCTCGTCTGTTTTTCCCCCTAATCCCACTGAAAGCGGCATCGATATGGCGGTCATGAGCGAAGCTTTTCTGCAAAGCGCCGACGGTACGGCGCTGTTTTATCGCGAATGGCTGGTCGATCATCCACGCGGCGCGGTATTCATCGCGCATGGCCTGGGCGAACACAGCGGGCGCTACGCGGAACTGGCCGGCATCTTTAACGCCATGGGCCTGTCGGTGCGGGGGCAAGATCATCGCGGACACGGACGTTCCGACGGCCCGCGTGGCAGTATCGTGCGAGCGGACGATTTTTTGCTGGATATGAAACGCGTGTTCGATCATTTCGCGCTGGCGCAGCAGAGCACGCCGTTTCTGTTCGGCCATAGTTTGGGCGGTTTGATCGCGGCGCGTTTCGCCACCGGCGGGTTTTCCCAAGTGCGCGGGTTGATGCTGTCGTCACCGGCGCTGGCGATTTATTTGTCGCGTTTTCAACGCTTGTTACTCGCGTTGGGAAGCGCGCTGGCGCCGGGATTGGCGGTGTCTACCGGATTGCCGTCGAACCGTTTGTCGCATGATAGCGAGGTACAGCAGGCTGCCAGCGGCGATTTGCTGAATCACCGCAAGGCTGCGCCGCGTGTGGTGCGCTTCATGCTGGATGCCATCGAACACAGCATCGCCGATGCGGCGAGATTGACCTCGCCGGTGTTGTTGCAATTTGCCGGCGATGATTTATTGGTCGACCCGGCCGGTAGCGAGCGTTTTTATGCGCGTCTGCCCGAAGCGCATAGAACCAGGTATCGCTATGAAGGGGCGTATCACGAAATATTCAATGAGGCACCGCCGTTGCGGCAGCAGGTGCAGCAGGATTTGATGGATTGGCTGAAGACGCATCTGGAATAGTGCAGGGAGCGGGCACAAAAAATATTTTAAAACTACTGTTGTTTTATACAGTGTTTGTGCTAAAGTGCAGTTTCTTTCATTCGTCAGGGGAAATGCGATGACCAGCACAACATCAATAAAGCACTGGGTTCCTGCAGTAGCCAATCAAGTCCGTGAACCGATTCCTTTCGGATTTTCGGTTCGTTTCGGCCGCCGTCAATTGTCATTCAGTTACGACCCTTATGTACGCCGCTACGATGTGCGTCCTTTTGTGGAATGCACCGTCGGCACGCGGCCCGGGCATCTGGATATTCTGATTCTGCGCCGCTGGCTGCTGGTGCTGTCCAAAGCCTGAATAAGCGTGAAGCCTTATTTTTCAGGCGTTTGCTTTACCCGCAACATGATTTTGCCGATGTGGGCGCTGCTTTCCATCAATTGATGGGCGGCGACTGCATCGGCCAGTGGAAATACCCGGTGGATCACCGGTTTGCAGCGGCCTTCGGCCAGTACATGCCATAACTGATTTTGCAGCGCTTTGCCGATGGCGGCTTTTTGCGCAATGCTGCGCGGGCGCAAAGTGGAGCCGGTAAAGGTCAGCCGTTTGGTCATGATCGGCAGCGCGTCGATCTGGCTGACGCTCTTTTGCATGAAGGCAATCTGCACCAGCCTTCCTTCCATGGCCAGCAGATGAATATTTTTATTCATATAGTCGCCGCCCACCATATCCAGAATCACATCGACGCCGCGCTTTTCGGTATACGTTCTGACTGCTTCGACGAAATCGGTCTGGCGATAATTAATCACCAGATCAGCGCCGATCTTTTTACAAAATTCCTCTTTTTCTGCGGTGCCGACGGTGGTGATCACGCGGGCGCCGAATTCTTTCGCCATCTGGATCGCCGTCAGGCCGATACCGCCCGAGCCGCCATGCACCAGCAGCGTTTCGTCCTGTTTCAGTTGGCCGCGCTCGAATACATTGGTCCAGACGGTAAAGTAATTTTCCGGCAGCGCCGCGGCTTCCAGCATGCTGAGGCCATCGGGAATCGGCAGGCATTGGACCGCAGGACAGGCGCAATACGTGGCGTAACCGCCGCCCGGCGTCAAGGCGCAGACGCGCTCGCCGATCTGCCATTGGATAACATCTGGCGCTTTATCGACAACGATGCCCGAGACTTCCAGACCTAATATCTTTGAAGCCTCGGGCGGCGGCGGATAGCTGCCGGAGCGTTGCAATATGTCTGGCCGATTTACCCCGGCGTAGTGGACTTCGATGAGGACTTCGCCATTGCGCAGCGCCGGCTTTTCGGTATGCGCCAGATGCATGACGGTAGCGTCGCCGCCGTCGCCGTGTTCAATGTATTGCATGAATAGCTTTGGTCGAGTGAGTCTGAATAGAATGGTCTCACAATATCGCGCCGCAGGGCTTCAGCTTTGTTTATCAGTTTTTTTCATCGGGGTAGACGCCCGCTAATGCGGATCGATGTCAACGCATGCGCGACACGCACTTCTTCTTCCCGTTTTGTTTCCAGCGGCACATCTTCGTCTTGATACTCAGGTTGATCGTCAGGCTGATCGTCCTCATACGACCGCTTGGCGGGGGCCGCTGCGATTTCGGTGAAATCCAGAACGTCGTCGACGATGGTGATTTGGGACATGATGAGGCTCCTGAAAGGTGAGAGAAAAATAGTGTTGGAAGGCTTGATTTAGGTCCAGATTATGCTGCGCCGCATTAGTCAGATATAAGACATGTCCTTATTTATATGTAGGACTTAGCTGAAAAAACACATCTTTTACGTCGTGTTTCAAACCGTTTCAATTGCAATTTCCTTGTCACGATCCGAAAAATGCTGCAGCGCTCCCAGTAGGAAAACACCTACGCCGATTTGATCATGTGTCCTATGGCACGCCCGGAGGTGACTCTGTAAATTGTGACCTGTCAAATAAGCCGGTGCGATGCGCGGAAGTGGGTGTCTGCGTGCCGTTTTTCTGGCGATCCTTTGCACGACTCTGTGATTCCGCGATTTCGTTATTCCCAATATCCTATCGTCACCAGGAGATCATCTTGCAAGCCCGAGTCCTTTTAGTTAGTTCTGAAGCGGTTCCTCTGGTAAAAACCGGGGGCTTGGCAGATGTGATAACGGCCCTTGCAGAGGCGCTACGCGAAAAGGGGATCGACGCCAGCGTGTTGATGCCGGGCTATCCGGCGGCACTGGACGGGGCGACAGGCCTGAAAAAGGTGTCGGGCGATCTGACGCTGCCAGGCGGGCCGGGGCATTTGATGCAGGGTTTCATGCCCGGCACCGAAATCCCGGTGATCTTGCTCGATACCGCGCGTTTCCGAAGCCGCGTTGCCAACCCGTATGTCGATCAAAACGGCGGCGAATTGGCCGATAACGCCGAAAGTTTTGCCGATCTCTCACATGCGGCCGTCGCCATTTGCGCCGGCCGTACCCAACTCCCCATACCGCATATTGTGCACGCCAACGATTGGCATGCCGGTTTGATTCCGGGCCTGTTGAAACAAGCCGGACTGAACCAGGTCGGTTCTGTGCTGACGATTCACAACCTGGCGTTTCAGGGCAACTACTCGATGGCGCTGCGGGAAAAGCTCGGCATACCGGAAGCGATGTGCGGTGAAGACGGCATGGCGTACTGGGGCAATCTCAGTTATCTGAAAGCCGGCATCTGTTACGCCGACCGTATTTCCACGGTGAGCAAGACCTACGCCAATGAAATCCTGACCGAGCGTTTCGGCTGCGGCATGGATGGCGCACTTAATTTACGCCGTGCCGACATTCGCGCGATTGCCAACGGTATCGATACCAATGTGTGGAATCCAGCGCTGGACCCGCTGACTGCACGCAGTTTCAGTTGGCAGGACATGCGTGGCAAAGGCGCGTGCAAACGCGATTTGCAGCGCTTGTTTAATTTATTGCCGATCGATCCGTTTGCCCCGGTGCTGGGCATCGGCAGCCGTATGTCGCATCAGAAGATGAGCGATGTGGTGCTGCAGGCGATGCCGCAGATTCTGGAACGTCAAAAACGTCTGCAAGTGGTGGTCGTGGGTGGCGGCGATCACGCGTATGAACAAGGCTTCCTCGATCTGGCGGCGGCTTATCCGGGACGGGTGGGCGTATATATCGGTTACAACGAACGGCATGCGCATGCGCTGCATGCGGGCGCGGATATGTTGTTGCACGGAACCCGTTTCGAACCCTTCGGCCTGACGCCGTTGTATGCAATGCGTTACGGCACACTTCCCATCGGTTCGCGGGTGGGCGGTTTGATCGATACGATCATCGATGCAGGGCAGGCGGGCGCGACCGGTTTCCTGTTCGATGGCGAGACCGCCGCCGATATGGTTGCCGCTGTCGATCGCGTCTTCGCGGTCTATGCCAATACCGATGCCTGGCAAAGCATGCAAGTCAATGCCATGCATACCGATTTTGGCTGGGGCAAACCGGTGGCGCGCTATATCGACATGTATGCAGAGGTTTGTGTGCCGAGAGTACGGGCGCTTTTTACCTCGCCGCAGCCAGCCGCCCAGCCGCGGACGAAAACTTATAAGGTGGCGTAACCGGTTGAATGAAAATTTGAATGCGGGGCGTCGAACGCACGCGGATGCACGCGTCGCTGGCAGTGCCAAAACTGCAGCGGCGCGTTTTCTTTTTGTGCTTTTTAAAACCTCTGAATTTTGCCTGGAAGGTGACCCTTCGACAGGCTCAGGGCGAACGGGTTTTTGTGAAAATTCACTAAAAACCCCGTTCGCCCTGAGCCTGTCGAAGGGTCACCTCCAAGGGTAAAACTTAAAGAATAATTTACCCAACGGGACACTGCCTATGCCGCCTGAAATTTCCCCGCGTATTTACTGCATCAATCCCCGCCTGGTCGGCGCCGAAGATTGGCCGCGGCTGCTGGATCATTGCGTCGCGCTTGGCTTCGACCACATTCTGATCGTGCGCGAGACGATGGGGGCCAGCGATTTAATCTTGGAACCGTTGCTCATTGAATGCGCCGAGCGCGATGTGCGGGTGCTGCTCGATCTGACGCTGGCAGGTGTTTCCAGCCGCGATCCTTTGTTGCAACAACATCCGCAATGGTTCGACCCGCCGCAATGCGACGACGATGCCGCACTTGATCCGCGCCACTATGGCGTGCAGCGATCCAGCGCCAGGATGCGCTGGGAAGATCCGGCGGTCATGGAGGCCGGGTTGGCATGGTGGCGGCAGCATCTGATCGATTTGATCGATCTGGGCGTGGCAGGGTTGGTGATTTGCGCGCCGGGACCAGTGCCGTGCACGGTATGGCGGCGCTTGAGTGCGCCTTTGCGCGAACGCCATGCCTGCTGCCATTTGCTGGCATGGACGCCGGGCTGCAGCTCGCAACAATTGTCCGCATTGTCCGATTGCGGTTTCGACGCCGTCTTCAGCTCCGGCGCGTGGTGGGATTTCCGGGCCGACTGGTGGGTGCAGGAGCAGGCGCGTTTGCGCGTGATCGCGCCGCCGATTGCTTTTCCTGAAGATCCGTTCGGCCCGCGGCTGGCAAGACTATGGCATTTGGACGATGCCGAAAGCGCGCAGCGCGCCGCCGTGCGCGCCTTGCGATTTGCCGCTGCGAGCGGCAATGGCTGGTTAATGCCGATGGGTTTTGAATACGGTTTGACGGAGCCTTTGTTCGGCGGCTTTGCCGATGCCCAGGCCTATCAGCAGGCCTGCGCGCAGTCCGCTTTCAATCTTTCCGGGTCGCTCGGGCCGATTGTGCAGGCCAATCGTTTTGTGGCCGAGATCGGCAGCCGTTATTACGGCGCCCGGCTGCGCATGTTAAGCGCGCCGCATGCGCCGACGGCTGAAATTGAACGCCGCTTGCTATCGGACGACACGTTGCCGCCGCTGCTCATCAGCGTCAATAGCGATCTGTATCAGGCCCAGACGCAGACGCCGGCATTGCAGCGCAGCGCAGCAAATATCGAGCGTATGGAGACGGCAGCCTCAGCCGATATGCCCGAGGAGACCATTGCCCCCGGCGCGCTGCTGATCCGCTATTTACCGCCGCCGGCGCCGGTGATCACCGTCACCACCCGCAGCAGGCGCGCGGCGCTCGTGGCGACCTGCGCGCCGCGCATTGCCATCGAAGCGGTGACGCCGGCGGTCGATAACGGCCGTTTTCCGGTCAAGCGCATGATTGGCGAGAACCTGACGATCGAAGCCGATATCCTGCTCGATGGCCACGACCATCTGGCGGCGCAGGTTTTATGGCAGACCGCCGATAGCCGCAAATGGCAAAGCGTCCCGATGCGCGACATCGGCAACGACCGTTGGCAGGCGCAATTGCCGTTGCAACGCATGGGCCGTTATCTGTTTTCGATCGAAGCCTGGCGCGATGTGTTTGCAAGTTATCGCGACGATCTCGATAAAAAATCCCGCGCCGGCCTCGATCTGACGCTGGAGTTGGAAGAGGGCCGTTTGCTGGTGTTGCAGGCCGCCGCAGCGACCGAGACGAGCGGCAAAGAGAGCCGGGCGCTTAAATTAATCGCCAAGGAATTGACAGCGAGCGAGACGGGCGATGCTGATTCCGATTCCGACCAAAAGGTCTTGCATGACGCTGCCCGCACCAGTTTGCTGTTGGCGGACGAGACCGACATCCTCATGCAGCGCAACTTGCCGCGCCAGTTTGTCACGCGCAGCGAGATTACTTATCCGGTTGACGCCGAACGCATGGCGGCGCAGTTTGCCGCTTGGTATGAATTGTTTCCGCGTTCCCAAAGCGGTGAAGAACATCGTCACGGCACGTTTTTCGATGTGATCGAACGTTTGCCGGCCATCGCCGCCATGGGATTCGATACGCTGTATTTCACGCCGATTCATCCGATCGGCCGGCGTAACCGCAAAGGCCGCAATAACAGCCTGACGCCGGATGCCAATGACCCCGGCAGTCCTTACGCGATCGGTTCCGACGAGGGCGGCCACGATGCGATTCATCCGGCGCTCGGGTCGCTGGAAGATTTTCGCGCCTTGCGTGCTGCGGCGGCCTCGCATGGGCTGGAATTGGCATTGGATTTTGCGATTCAATGCGCGCCCGATCATCCATGGCTGAGCGCGCACCCGGATTGGTTCGCCTGGCGCGCGGACGGTTCGATGCGCTATGCGGAAAATCCGCCCAAGAAATA
>DATMOE010000216.1:0-13003 GCA_035568435.1 Herbaspirillum sp.
TTTTTTAGTTATTCATTACTTAGTCTTTAACACACAGTTGTCAGTTGCTAGGCGTCACATCGCGGGATGCCTATCGACTGCAAGCTGTACATAATTTAGGAGTCATCATGGAAATCGATATGCTGGAAAATGTGTCACTGGGCACGATCATCAAAGTGGTCGGCGTTGGCGGCGCCGGTGGTAATGCGGTGCAGCACATGATCAACAAAGGCGTGTCCGGCGTTGAGTTTATTGTCGCTAATACCGATGCGCAGGCATTGAAATTGTCGAAGGCCGACAATGTGATTCAGATCGGCGAAACCGGTCTCGGCGCCGGTATGCAGCCAGCAGTCGGCCGTCAGTTGGCCGAGGATTCGGCCGAGCGGGTGAAAGATGCGTTGCGCGGCGCGCATATGGTGTTCATTGCCGCAGGCATGGGCGGCGGCACCGGCACCGGCGCGGCGCCCGTGATCGCGGAGATCGCTAAGAACCTGGGCGCGTTGACGGTGGCGGTGGTGTCGAAACCGTTCTCGTATGAAGGTCAGAAGTGCATGGACATCGCCGACGCCGGTCTGGAAGAGCTGGCGCAGCATGTCGATTCACTGATCATCATTCTCAACGAGAAGCTGGAAGAAATCTATGAAGATGACAGCATGATCGAATGGCTGGGCCATGCCGACGATGTGCTCAACAATGCGGTGGCCGGGATTGCCGAAATAATCAATGTGCCGGGCCATATCAACGTCGATTTCAATGACGTCAAGACCATCATGGGCGAGCAGGGCAAAGCGATGATGGGTACTGCTACGGCTTCCGGCGTGGATCGCGCGCGGGTCGCGGCGGAACAGGCGGTGGCCTCGCCGCTGCTGGATGGGATCGATTTGTCGGGTGCGCGTGGCGTGCTGGTCAACGTCACTGCCAGCCGTAATCTGAAGGGCAAGGAAATCAAGGAAGTGATGGCGACGGTGCGTGCGTTTGCTGCTGCCGATGCATCGATTGCGCAAGGTATCGCGTATGACGACACCATGGGCGACGATATCCGCGTTACCGTGGTGGCGACCGGCCTGGGCCGCGGCCGCAAGAACGTGCAATTGGTGCAAACGCCAATGCTGCGCACCGGTACGCATAACGAGCCGATGATGGCAGGTACCGGTACGCTGAACAACGCATCCAGCCACGGTGCGCCGCAGGGTGCTGCTTTCGGCGGCTTGAAGGCGCCGGCGGTATGGCGTCGGGAATCGGCATCGGACACTGTGCGCGCGCTGGAAAAGAACGGGATGGAAACTTACGATATTCCGGCTTTCTTGCGTAAGCAGGCCGACTGATGGTCTGTATCGGGCGAGTGGATTGCTGATCCAGGTCGTTCGATTCATCTAACAAAATGCCGCGCCTGGTGCGCGGCATTTTGCATTCCGATCCAGGCATTGTCGATGACATATCGATACGAACACCGTGCGATCAATGCGCATTTTTTATAACTGTAGTACCCTCGGCTTTTTCCCCCTGAAACGAAGGAATGAGACATGACTATCAAAATCGGCGATCACCTGCCAGAAGGCTCTCTGGCCGAATTCATTGAAACAGCAACCGAAGGTTGCGCGCTGGGTCCAAATACCTTCAAGGTAAGCGATCTGGTTAAAGGCAAGAAAATTGCCGTTTTTGCTGTACCGGGCGCCTTTACACCGACTTGCTCGGCCAAGCATTTGCCTGGTTATGTAAAGCTGGCCGCCGAATTCAAGGCCAAGGGCGTGGATGAAATTTGGGCGATTTCCGTCAATGACGCCTTCGTCATGGGCGCATGGGGCCGCGATCAGAAAGCCACCGGCGCAGTGCGTCTGCTGGCAGACGGCAATGCCGATTTCAGCAAGGCGCTGGGCTTGAGCTCGGATTTCAGCAAATTTGGCATGGGCGTGCGCTCGCAGCGTTATTCGATGCTGGTGGAAAACGGCGTTGTGACACAACTCAATATTGAAGCGCCGGGCAAGTTCGAAGTCTCGAACGCCGAAACGCTGCTGGGCCAAGTCGGCTGATCAGACCTACTGCATGTTTTATATGAAATGGCGTCTACGGACGCCATTTTTGTTGATGTGAAGCATCATTTTCGCTACGGAAATAGCAAGCAACCACAGGCGGCTACTTAAGCTGGCTATACTGGCGGCATGTTAAAACAACGCACAATTAAAAAGTCGATCAAGGCTGTCGGTATTGGCTTGCATTCCGGCACCAAAGTGGAGCTGACGCTACGTCCTGCCGCCATCGATAGCGGGATTCTGTTTCGTCGTATCGATCTGGATCCGATCGTGGAATTGCCCGCTACGGCAACCGAGGTCGGCGATACACGGATGGCCTCGACGCTGGCCCGCGATGGCGTGCGCGTCTCCACGGTAGAGCATTTACTATCGGCTTGCGCCGGCATGGGCATCGATAATCTGATTATCGACGTGACCGCCGAAGAAATACCGATCATGGACGGTTCTGCCTCATCGTTTGTGTTTTTGCTGCAGCAGGCCGGTTTGCAGGAGCAAGGCGCGGCGAAGAAATTCATTCGCATCAAGCGGCCGGTCGAAGTGCGCGAAGGCGAAGGCGAAGGCGAGCGTGAAAAATGGGCACGTCTTGAGCCGTATGAAGGTTTTAAACTCAAGTTCTTTATCGAATTCAATCATCCGGCGGTGGACGCGACCGGGCAGACGGCTGAAGTCGATTTCGGCTTCGAGTCGTATGTGAAGGAGATCGCGCGTGCGCGGACCTTCGGTTTCATGCAGGATGTGGAAACCTTGCGCGGCATGGGCTTGGCGCGTGGCGGTTCATTCGAAAATGCGATTGTGCTGGATGAATACCGGATATTGAATGCCGACGGCCTGCGCTACGACAACGAATTTGTGCGCCACAAGATTCTCGATGCGATCGGCGATCTGTATCTGATCGGGCATCCTTTGCTGGCCAGTTATGTGGCGCATAAATCCGGTCACGCGATGAATAATCAATTGCTGCGCGCGCTGCTGGCGCAACCGGATGCGTATGAAATCATTACGTTCGACAAGCCAGAGCTGGCGCCGGCTACTTATACTTCGCAGGCGCAGCAGGAATGGGCGCTGACTTAATAAGGCGGGTTTAGAATTTAGCCGCGATGGCGTGCAACCATTGCTTTCAACGCAGCAATCAGGGTTTGATTACGGGGGGAGTTTTCCAGCGTTTTGCCTAACTGATCGAATGCGCTGAGCGCTTGCGGCGGCAGTTCGATTTGCTTGGTGAATACCGCGCTGGCACGGGGTTTGCCGACTTGTACTTTGATACGGATGGTATTAACCTGCCAGCCACCTTTGCTCAGATGCGCTTGCAGTTTCGGCAGTTGCTGTTTCAGTTTTGCGGCCAAGGCCGCGTTCGGTGTCGACAGCACTAATTGGTCGGCATCGTATTGCAATACATCGCAGGCTTCAAACATCGCGGGCAGCAGCGCAGCGCAATCTTTTTGCAGCGCCGCCATTCTGGCGACGGCAGGCAAGAGCGCCGCCAGGCCGTCATTGGATTGTAAAAAATCCGCCGCGCCTTTGGGTTTGTAACCGGTTTTTGGGGCCGGGTGAAATTGAGATTGACGTAACATCGCTAAAAGATATCACAGTCATCTCTCAAAAGGGCTCGATAAAAGGGGTTGATAAATACAAGATGCAAATTATTGTACTGAATCCGCGTTCCCGCGTTCGTTCGTTGACCTTGAGTTCCAGGCACGTGCTGCTGCTATTGCTGTTGCTGGCCGCGGCGATACTGGGATGCGCTGCGCTCCTGTCGTATCTGCTGTTGAGCCGCGCCAGCGAAAGCCAGTCGCCGACCTTGCATAATATCGTGCAAGCGTTGATGCGCCAGGAGGAAGACAAAAAAGAAAAATATCTGAAAGAAAATCTGGCCTTGATGGCGATCAAGCTGGGCCAAATGCAGGCGCAGCTAGCGCGTCTGGATGCGCTGGGCGAGCGGGTGCAGGGTCTGGCCGGTGTGCCGCCGCAGGAATTTAATTTCAAGGCGCCGCCGGGTGGCCAGGGCGGCCCCATGAGCACCAATCCGGCAACGCCCCCGCACGCCATGGATATGAGCGAATTGCAGAGAAGCCTGGATGCCTTCGAAACCGATATCGGCCGCCGCTCGGATTACATGGATGTGGTGGAAACCGCGTTGATGGACGGCAAAATCAAAGCCCGGCTGTTGCCGACCATGCAGCCGGTCAATGTCTTGTATAACTCATCGAGCTTCGGTTGGCGCATCGATCCATTTACCGGTTTTAATGCCTTTCATGAAGGCCTGGATTTCCCCGCGCCGATCGGCACGCCCATTTTTGCCGCCGCTGCCGGCGTGGTGGTGGCGGCTGAATTCCATCCCGATTACGGCAATATGCTCGATATCGATCATGGCAACGACATCATGACCCGCTACGCCCATGCTTCGGTGCTGTATGCCAAAGTGGGCGATATCGTCAGGCGCGGGCAGCATATTGCCGATATCGGCACCACCGGCCGTTCGACCGGGCCGCATCTGCACTTTGAAGTGCGCATCAAAGGTGCGGCGCAAGATCCGCGTAAATTCCTTGCTCTGGGCGCGGGGCCGCCTAAATTGCCGTCGGTTGCCGCTAAATAAGCCGCTTGGCGGTATCGCTATGGCTATTGATTCCGGGGATTACAGCCTGATATCAGCAGAACATTGAAATGCGGCGAGGCGGTCGTGCATGATAAAATCACGGGCTAATTGTCAAAAATGCAGCGTATTGTTGCGATTCAAACGTATTCCAGCAGTTTGCAGCTTTGGTTATATTCCGGTTTCGCGGCGTGATTGCTTCCACTTTGGTCACCTGCGGTGCTTTCCTTTAAGCTTTTTTAGAATCCAAGCATGTCATTACTGACCCAGATTTTCGGTAGCCGCAACCAGCGGCTGCTTAAGCAATACCAAAAGACTGTGCGCGAAATCAATGCACTGGAACCGGCCATGGAAGCGCTATCGGATGCCGAGCTTCAGGCTAAGACGCCGGAACTCAAGACGCGCATCGCCAACGGAGAAACCCTGGATGCGATCTTGCCGGAGGCCTTTGCCGTGTGCCGCGAGGCCAGCAAACGCGTATTGAAGATGCGCCATTTCGACGTGCAGCTAGTCGGCGGGATGACCTTGCATTACGGGAAGATCGCCGAAATGCGCACCGGCGAAGGCAAGACGCTGATGGCGACGTTGGCCGCGTATCTGAATGCCTTGTCCGGCAAGGGCGTGCATGTGGTGACGGTCAACGATTACCTGGCCAAACGCGACGCCGAATGGATGGGCCGCTTGTATAGCTGGCTGGGCCTGACTACCGGCGTCAATCTGTCGCAAATGGCGCACGATCTCAAGCAATCCGCTTACGCCGCCGATATCACCTACGGCACCAATAATGAATTCGGTTTCGATTACCTGCGCGATAACATGGTGTTCGAAGCGAACGACCGCGTGCAGCGCAGCCTGAATTTTGCCATCGTCGATGAAGTCGATTCGATCCTCATCGATGAAGCCCGCACCCCGCTGATCATTTCCGGGCAAGCCGAAAGCCATACCGATTTATATCAAAAAATGAATGTCGTGCCGCCGCTGCTGACGCTGCAGATCGGCGAAGAAACGCCGGACGGCAAGGGCAAGGTTGAAGTGCCGGGCGATTACACCCGCGATGACAAGGCGCATCAGGTATTGCTGACCGAAGCCGGTCATGACAAGGCCGAACGCATCCTGACCGAAATGGGTTTGCTGGTCGAAGGCGCATCGCTGTATGACGCCACCAATATTTCACTGATCCATCATTTATATGCGGCCCTGCGCGCGCACACGCTGTATCACAAGGATCAGCAATATGTGGTGCAGAACGGCGAAGTCGTGATCGTCGATGAATTCACCGGCCGTTTGATGACCGGGCGGCGCTGGTCGGAAGGTCTGCACCAGGCGGTCGAAGCCAAGGAACACGTGGCGATTCAGAACGAGAATCAGACGCTGGCATCGATCACATTCCAGAATTATTTCCGCATGTACGCTAAATTGTCCGGCATGACGGGTACTGCCGATACGGAAGCCTACGAATTCCAGGAAATCTACGGTCTGGAAACCGTTGTCATTCCGCCGAACCGCATCAGCCAGCGCAAGGATAAGCAGGATCAGGTCTACAAGACTGCGCAGGAAAAGTATCAGGCGATGCTGATCGATATCAAGGATTGCTACGAGCGCGGGCAACCGGTGCTGGTGGGCACCACTTCCATCGAGAATTCGGAATTGCTGTCAGGGATTCTGGACAAGGCCGGTCTGCCGCATAACGTACTGAACGCCAAACAACATGAGCGCGAAGCGCAGATCATTGCGCAGGCCGGTCGTCCGAAGATGATTACCATCGCAACCAATATGGCCGGGCGCGGTACCGATATCGTGCTGGGCGGTAATGTCGAGAAGCAGATTCAGCTCATCGATGAAGACGCTGCCTTGGCGGATGCCGATAAGCAGGCGCGGGCCAAGCAGCTCAATGACGAATGGCAATCGCTGCACGATCATGTGGTGGCTGCGGGCGGCTTGCATATTATCGGCACCGAACGTCATGAATCGCGGCGCGTCGACAATCAATTGCGCGGTCGTTCCGGCCGTCAGGGCGATCCTGGTTCTTCGCGTTTTTATCTGTCGCTGGACGATGCATTGCTGCGCATTTTTGCCGGCGATCGGGTGCGCGCCATCATGGATCGCCTGAAGATGCCGGAAGGCGAACCGATCGAAGCGGGGATCGTTTCGCGTTCGATCGAATCGGCGCAACGCAAGGTTGAAGCGCGCAACTTCGACATCCGCAAGCAATTGCTGGAATACGACGATGTGTCCAACGATCAGCGCAAAGTGATTTATCAGCAGCGCAATGAATTGCTGGAATCGCAGGATGTTTCCGAGATGATCACGTCTTTGCGTCACGGCGTGTTCACCGAACTGTTTTACATCCATGTACCGCCGGAGTCGATTGAAGAGCAGTGGGATATCCCGGGGCTGGAAGCGACGCTGCAAACGGAATGGCGGCTGAATGTGCCGCTGGGTGAGATGCTGGAACAAGAAGCGCATTTGACCGAAGACGAATTGCTTGAGCACATTCTGGATGCCGGCGATGCATCGTATGCCGCCAAAACGGATATCGTGGGCAAGGAAAGTTTCCACGGTTTTGAGCGCAGCGTGACCTTGCAGGCGATCGATAGCCATTGGCGCGAGCATCTGGCGGCACTCGATCATTTGCGCCAAGGGATTCATTTGCGCGGTTATGCGCAGAAAAATCCGAAGCAGGAATACAAACGCGAAGCCTTCGAGTTGTTCGGTCAGATGCTGGACCTGATCAAAAACGAAGTGATCAAAGTCGTTATGACGGTGCAAATTCAGAGCCGTGAAGAAATCGACGCGGCCGAAGCGCAATTGTCGCAACCGCATCTGGAAAACGTGCATTACCAGCACGCCGATTTCGATGCGGCCGTCGCGCCGGAAGAATTGCTGGCGCCGACTGCCCACAGCGAAGAACCTAAAGCGCAGCCGGTGACCAACGTCATGCCGAAGGTCGGCCGCAACGATCCGTGTCCGTGCGGCAGCGGCAAAAAATATAAGCAGTGCCACGGTAAGTTGGCGTAATGCCGTACTGAATCGGGGCTGTAACAGGGCTGCAAATATTACAAGCACAAAACAGGGTGACATCGTAGATGCCGCCCTTTTTTGTCATTCTTTACTAACCATTTTCCGGAAAATTACGTCATGGCCGTTAATTCCCCTGTACCTATTTCCGCTAACTTGTTGCCGATTGCCGGCGTCGATCTGGGCTATGCCGAAGCCGGCGTGCGCAAAGCCGATCGCAAGGATCTGCTGGTGATCAAGTTGGCCCCTGAAGCGACTGTCGCGGGTGTGTTTACACAAAATCGTTTTTGCGCAGCGCCGGTACAGATTTGCAAGGCGCATCTGGCGCAGGCCAGCGCGGCTGCGCCGATTCGCGCATTATTGATCAACACCGGCAACGCCAATGCCGGCACGGGCGAGACCGGCCTTGCGCACGCCAACACGACCTGCGCTGCACTGGCCAAGCTGATGGATTGCGCGCCGCAACAGATTTTGCCGTTCTCCACCGGTGTGATTCTGGAACCGCTGCCGGTGGATCGCATTGTGGCGGGCTTGCCGCTGGCGCTGGATAATTTGAAATCCGATAACTGGATGAATGCCGCCCAAGCGATCATGACCACCGATACGCAGCCGAAGGCAGCATCGCGCCGCGTCACGATCGCCGGCAAGACTGTCACCATGACCGGCATCAGCAAAGGCGCCGGCATGATCCGGCCGAATATGGCGACGATGCTGGGTTTTCTGGCGATCGATGCCGCTGTGGCGCAGCCGGTACTGAACGTTCTGGTCAAGCAGGCCGCTGAGCTGTCGTTCAATTGCATTACCATCGATGGCGATACGTCGACCAACGATTCGTTCATGCTGATGGCGACCGGCGCCGGCTCCGACCCGCTGAGGGTCGATACCGTGGACTCGCCTGAATACGCGGCGTTGGCCGCGGCCGTGATCGACATTGCCCAGGAACTGGCGCAAATGATTATCCGTGACGGCGAGGGTGCGACCAAATTCATCACCATTACGGTGGAAGACGGCGCCAGCGTGGCGGAGTGCCGCCAGATCGCTTATTCGATTGGCCATTCACCGCTGGTGAAAACGGCTTTCTTCGCCTCCGATCCGAATCTGGGACGCATTTTGGCGGCAATCGGTTATGCCGGCGTGGACGATCTGGATGTGTCGAAATTGAATTTGTATCTGGATGATGTTTGGGTCGCCAAAGATGGCGGGCGCAATCCCGCTTATCTGGAAGCCGACGGCCAGCGCGTCATGCAGAAAAGTGAAATCACGGTGCGGGTAAAGCTGGGACGGGGGGATGCCGCGGCGACCATCTGGACCTGCGATTTGTCGCACGATTATGTCAGCATCAATGCCGATTACCGTTCTTGAATAAGGTTGTACTGTAATGACTCAATTAGACCAATTTTTGCAGCGCGCCGAGCTTTTGTTGGCGCGCATCGAATCGATTCTGCCGGCCGCCGGCACCGGCCCGGACTGGAATGCCGCGATCGCATTTCGCTGGCGGCGTCAGTCGGGGCGTAGCCAGGGCGGCTATTTGCAGCCGGTCACGCATATTGCGCCGATTGCTTTGAGCGATTTGCATAATATCGCGCCGCAAAAGGAGCAGATCGATCAGAATACCAAGCAGTTCGTGGTGGGAAAACCGGCCAATAATGTGCTCCTGACAGGCGCGCGCGGCACCGGTAAGTCGTCGCTGATCAAGGCTTGCCTGAATCAGTATGCGGATCAGGGTTTGCGTCTGATCGAAGTCGATAAGGACGATCTGGCCGATCTGCCCGATATTGTCGATATGGTGGCGAGCCGTCCCGAACGTTTCATTGTATTTTGCGATGATTTGTCGTTTGAAGAGGGCGAGAGCGGTTACAAGGCGCTGAAAGTCGCGCTCGACGGCAGTGTTTCGGCGCAATCGGATAATGTACTGATCTATGCAACCTCGAACCGGCGGCATTTGATGCCGGAGCGCATGTCGGACAACGCAAGCTATGTGCATACCGAAGATGGCGATCTGCATCCAGGCGAAACGGTGGAAGAGAAGATTTCCTTGTCCGAACGGTTCGGTTTATGGGTGACGTTCTATCCATTCCGGCAAGACGATTATCTGGAAATTGTCGCGCATTGGCTGGGACATTTCGGCTGTACGCCAGAACAGATCGAGGCGGCGCGTGGCGATGCGCTGCGCTGGGCTTTGCAACGCAGTTCGCGTTCAGGCCGCGTGGCGTGGCAATTCGCCAAAGACCATGCCGGCAAACACTAAGACGATGAGCGATCAGGCCATGGATGCAAAATCGGCGCCGATCGATGTCGCGGTCGGTATTTTGATGCGCGCGAATGGTGACGTCTTGCTGGGGCAACGGCCGGCAGGAAAACCCTACGCCGGGTATTGGGAATTCCCCGGCGGTAAGGTCGAAGCCGGCGAATCGATTCTGGCCGCGCTCAAACGCGAGTTTGTGGAAGAGTTGGGAATTGAAGTGCTATCGGCTGAGCCCTGGTGCGGCGTGCAGCATGTCTATCCGCACGCGCATGTGCGGCTGCACTTTTATATCAGCCGCCAATGGCGGGGCGAACCGCAAAGTCTGGAAGGGCAGGCATTCGCCTGGCAAGGCACGGTGGGCGTTTCGCCGCTGCTGCCGGCGACGATACCGCTCATTGAATGGCTGGATAAGCTGCGCTTAACCGAGCAACGAAGTGCTGAGTAATCAGTACTTTATTGAATCGGTTTCTGGTCGTCTTCCAGCTCATCGGGCAAGTTGACGGCGGGAATCGTATATTTCTCTTCGGCCCATGCGCCGAGATCGATCTGTTTGCAGCGGTCTGAACAAAATGGACGGTATTTGTTTTGTTCGATCCATTCCACTTTGGCGCCGCAAGTGGGGCAGTTGACTGTCGTTACCATAAGATATAAAAAATTAAAAACCGCAGAGCGTCATTTCGAATGCCACGTCGCTTTCGAATGGCTTGGGTTTCATGTCGCCATCCTGCGTGGTGTAGCGCACCCAAATCATGTATTTATTGGCTGAGATTTCGGGAATAGCGCCCAGATCATTGTCGATAACCAGGCGCAACATCTGATACACCTTACCCTGCAGCATTTGCTGATAACTGCCGGCCTCGGCCGTAATCTTGACCGGTTGGCCGGACTCGCGCAGCAGCCGCAGCACGATCGCAATGGCATCCGATAAAGGCGCCAGCGGCGCGAACCAGTTGAAAATGTCTTGATAGCGCTGTTGCGCGGGGCGCTGCTGCCAGGCGTTATAAGACGGCAGATCGAAATCACAAGCGCAGCCGGGGATGATGGTGCGCCCGCGGATGCTCATCAGCCATTCGTTGTCGCGGATATTCTGACCGGTTCTGCCCTGTGCGGTGCTCAGCGCAGTACTGGCGCGATCGACTTCAGCGAGAATCGCGTTGAGCATTTCCGGTTCGACATTGGGATTGGTTTGGTAGGCCAGCAGCGTTTGCTTCTGGCGTTCCAATTCTTGCAAAAGGTCGGATTTGAGATCGGCGCGACCGGCTACTTCGAGAATTTCGAAAATGGTCGCGAGGGCCACATGATGTTGCAGCGGACTTTCCTGGTGCAAGAAAAATGTGAATTTTTCAAACAGGTCTTCCAGTCGCAACAACGTGCGAATACGCTCGTTGAAAGGGTATTCGTAGACGATCAAAGTGCATCCCTTTAAAGTTGAACTGGACTCGGAAGCTTTGATTAAGTGCCGTGAGCAGTCCACAACACTTACACAAAATTTCCTATACGTGATTCTGAACGATGCTGGGTAAAATTACAAACACTGATAGCGCTTGCTGCGCATTTTCTTATTGGGCCAACTTGCTATAAAGCGAATGTAATCGGTCGACCTGCGGCAGCAGGGCCGCGGCGTCGCCATTATTTGTAATGATGTCGTCGGCGGCTTGCAAACGGTCTTCGCGCGAAGCTTGGGCAGCAATAATCGCTTTGACTTGTTCTACTGACAATTGATTACGTTGCGTCACACGGGCAATTTGAGTCGCTTCATCGCAATCGACCACCAGAATGCGTGCCGTGCGTTGTTTCCAATAGCTGGAACCAAGCAGCAGCGGCACGACAAATATGGCGTATGGGCCGTCGGCGCGTTCGGCCTGGCGTTCGGTCTCGCTTTTGATCAGCGGATGCAGAATGGCTTCCAGACGCTGGCGTGCGCCGGGGTCCGCAAAGACCAGTGCGCGCATGCGATCGCGGTCCAGCGCGCCTTGCGGTGTGATGAATTGCGCGCCGAAGGCGTCACGCAGGGCGTCAATGGCGACGCCGCCCGGCGCCGATAGTTGATGCGCGATCAGATCGGTATCGATAATGGCGGCGCCGCGCGCTGCAAACAAGTCGGCAACGGTACTTTTGCCGCTGCCGATGCCGCCGGTCAGTCCGACCGCGAATTTGGACGGGGCGCTCATACCGGCAGCATCCATTTCAGATAGGTTTGCCAAATGAGCGGGCCGTAGAATAGGCTGATCATGCCGCCGAGGGCCAGATAAGGGCCGAACGGCAACATGGCACCGGCTGTGCGTTTGCTGCCTAGTTGTAACAGAATGCCGATCGCCAAGCCTGCAATCGATGCCAGTAACAGCACTACCGGCAGCATGGCCCAGCCCAGCCACGCACCCAGCGCGGCCAGCATTTTGAAGTCGCCGTAGCCCATCCCTTCTTTGCCTCTGATCAGGCGATATAACTGAAATAGCGCCCATAGCACGACATAACCGGCAACCGCGCCCAGCACCGCATCGCTAAGCGGGACGATTAATCCCTTCAGATTGACCAGCAGACCGCACCATAGCAGCGGCAAGGTCAGATAATCCGGCAGCAAGCCGGTTTCGGCATCGATCCAGGCCATGGTCAGCAGAAAATAAGCCAGTAACAGCGCCGCCAGACCTTTCAGGCTGGCGCCGAAATGCCAGATCAGCAGGGCCGAAAGCCCCGCTGCGAGCAATTCGACGACCGGGTAGCGGATGGAAATTGCGCTGTTGCAGGTGGCGCAGCGTCCGCGCAAAAACAGAAAGCTCAAGAGCGGGATATTGTGCCGTATCGCCAGCGGCTGCGCGCAATCGGGGCATTGCGAGCGCGGCAGGAACAGATCGTAACGGCTCGTATGCGGCAGCGGTAAACCCTGTTCTTCGGCGAGATAATTATCGTTGGCGCGTTGCATCATTTTTGGCAGGCGATGAATCACCACGTTCAGAAAACTGCCTATCAGAAGGCCGGCTAGCGCTGCGCAGCCAGCGGCAAAGAAGCTCCCCGGTGCAATTCCAGAGTGATAAGTCGTCATCCAAGTTAAAAAATCCAGCATCAAACGACAGCGCCAAGTTGAAAAATCGGTAGGTACATGGCGATCACCAAGGTGCCGATCAGCCCGCCCAAAATCACCAT
>DATMOE010000217.1:0-9838 GCA_035568435.1 Herbaspirillum sp.
GTAAAGAAGGGAGGCCGCAGGCCGGAATGACACGAACGGAGTACAACCATTCGCCACAGCCCGCCTGACGCCCTGAATTTCGCGGCAGTCTCTAAGGCTTTAACAGCGCGAGAATATCGGTAAGTTCGGTACGCAATGCGATGATTTCAGCCTCATCGATCACAATCGGCGGAGCTAGAATGACGACATCAGCCTCCTGCAGCAGGTGGCTGTCGAGCTTGTTGCGCGCGCCGCTAATGGTAAAGCCTTGCTGATACAGCAATTCACGAATACGCCTGATCAACAGGACTTCGTGATGCTGATAATAACGCCGGTTACCACGCCGCTTGACCGGTTTCAATTGGGTAAATTCCTGCTCCCAATAGCGCAGTACATGCGGTTTGACGCCGCATAATTCGCTGACCTCACCAATCGTGAAATAGCGCTTCGCCGGGATCGGCGGCAAAACCTCCAGATCAGGCTTGTTGGAACGTTCGTTCATGAGTGATTAGGCTACCAGCGTTAGCGGCTGCGAGGCAGGGTTGGATGACGGCAGGCTAGCGATTTCAACCATCTCTTTTAACTTCTGGCTGGCGTGAAAGGTCACTACGCGACGTGCTGTGATCGGAATTTCCTCGCCGGTTTTCGGATTGCGTCCAGGCCGTTGCGGCTTGTCGCGCAATTGAAAATTACCGAAACCCGACAACTTGACTGCTTCGCCGCGTTCGAGCGAATCGCGAATCTCATCGAAAAATGTTTCGACCATATCCTTGGCTTCGCGCTTATTCAATCCGACTTGCTCAAATAATAATTCCGCCAATTCGGCTTTCGTCAGCGTCGGCAGATTTTTCTCGGCCTGCGAACGTACTTGCGCTTCCAGCATCGCGCGTTGCAGATCGGCATCCAGTACAGAATCGTATTCGAGTGGGTTCACAGTATCCATGTTTCTATCTATTACCTACTTCTCATCCGTATCTTATTATTCGTGCTCAAAGTTTGTCACAGAATTAATCTGCAGCAGTCTCTTTTTGAATTTCATGCACGTAGTTTTGCGCCGAGCTGCGTACTTGCAGCGGCTATCAGCGCATTGATTGCACGGTCTATCGCATCGTCTTGCAGGGTGTTTTGAGTATCTTGCAAGGTGCATCGGAAAGCAAGACTTTTTTCGTCATCTTGCAAACCTTTTCCGCGATATTCATCAAATAAAACAAGGGCTTGTAAAATCGCACAATCCGGATTACGACGTTGCTCCGCCATCATGGCGTCGACCAGTTCTTGCATCGTAATCGCTTGTTTAACGACCAATGCCAGGTCGCGTGTGACCGCCGGGAATTTGGATATATCGAGATAGGCCGGCACCTTACGCTGTTGCAACGCCTGCGCATCGACCTCGAACAATACCGGCGCCAGCGGCAAGTCGTATTTTTGTTGCAGCGCAGGGTGCAATTCACCGATGAAACCGATGTCGCGACCATCCAGCAGAACGCGCGCCGAGCGGCCGGGATGCAAGGCCGGATGGGACGTCTTCACGAAGCGTAATACCGCCGGCGCAAACAAGGCTTCCAGATCGCCCTTCATATCGAAATAATCTACGTTGCGGCCGGCCTGCCCCCACTGCTCTTCGGCCAACGCACCATAGGCAACTGCCGCCACCCGCTTGGGTTCGCTATAACCGGCCACCGACAAAGGACCATCCTGCATCGCAGCATCGCGCAGATAAATACCGGCGATTTCGAACACGCGGATACGCGCTACTTTCCGGTTCAGGTTATACCGGACGTTCGCGATGAGACTGCCGATCAGCGTCGAACGCATCACGCTAAGCTGGCTGGCAATCGGATTTTGCAATTCGATCGGTTGCTCGTTGCCTGCGAAATCTTTTTCCCAAATGCTTTCGACGAAACTGAAATTGAGCACTTCCTGATAATCCGCATCGGCCAACTGATGCCGGATTGCGAATAGCGAACGCGACTCTTCCGGCGCGATCGTCATCGTCGCCGCAGCAATCGGCGCCAACGCCGGAATGTTCTCGAAACCGTAGACGCGTGCAATTTCTTCGATCAAATCTTCTTCGATCTCAATATCGAAACGATACGATGGCGGCGTAACCGAAAACGCGCCCTCGCTCTGTACGAATGGCAAACCCAGGCGCGTAAAAATATCAGCGATTTGCTGATCCGACAGGGGTATGCCAATCACTTTTACCGCGCGCGCAGTACGCACCGTGACGGGCAGCCGCTTCGGCAAATTCACAACATGATCATCGACCGGACCGACTTTCAGTGCCGGCGTGCCGCAAATCTCAACGATCAACGCCGTAATCCGTTCCAGGTGTTCCACGGTGCTTGCGAAGTCTACGCCGCGCTCGAAGCGGTGCGCCGCATCGGTCGAGAAATTGTAACGGCGAGCGCGGCCTTGCAGCGCGCTCGGCCACCAGAATGCCGCTTCCAGATAGATATCTTGCGTCTCCAGATTGACCGCAGTGTCGTCGCCGCCCATGATGCCGGCCAGCGATTCGATCTGACGATCGTCGGCGATCACGCCAACCCAATCGTCGACCTGTACGGTCGTGCCGTTGAGTAATTTCAGCGACTCGCCGCTCTTGCCCCAGCGTACGTCCAGACCGCCGTGAATTTTTTGCAGATCGAACACGTGGCTGGGACGCCCCAACTCCAGCATGACGTAATTGGAAATATCGACCAATGCCGAAATCGATCGTTGGCCACTACGTTCAAGACGCTGCCTCATCCACTGCGGCGTCGCCGCTTTTGCATTCAAGCCGCGAATAATGCGTCCAGAGAAGCGTCCGCACAAATCCGGCGCCGATATTTTCACTGGCAATACATCGGTGATGGTCGGCGCTACGACGACATGTGCCGGCGCCTTCAGCGGTGTGC
This sequence comes from Herbaspirillum sp., assembly GCA_035568435.1. Lineage (GTDB taxonomy): Bacteria > Pseudomonadota > Gammaproteobacteria > Burkholderiales > Burkholderiaceae_D > Herbaspirillum. The sequence continues at coordinate 2,877 of DATMOE010000217.1, forward strand.
TGCTCAATGCCGAGACTTCGCGCGCGATACCCAGCACCGACAGGCAATCGGCCTTGTTCGGCGTGAGTTTGATAGTGAATTTGAGATCGTTAAGCTGGTAATAATCGCGGAAATTCTGACCCACCGGTGCGTCGTCCGGCAACTCAAGCAAACCGCCCTGATCGTCGGATAATTTAAGTTCGCGCGCCGAACACAACATACCTTGCGATTCAACACCGCGCAACTGACCGACCTTGATTTCGAATGGTTTGCCATCGTCACCCGGCGGCAACATGGCGCCGGCCATTGCGCACGGCACTTTCATGCCCACCCGCACATTGGGCGCGCCGCAAACGATATTGAGCAAGCTACCGGTCTTGACATCGACCTGACAGACATTCAGACGATCGGCGTTCGGATGCTTGGCTATTTCCAGCACTTCACCGATCACCACATTTGAAAAAGGCGGCGCTACCGGCGTCACTTCTTCCACTTCCAGTCCAGACATCGTCAACAAATGCGAAAGCGCATCCGACGTCATCGCCGGATTGACCATCGTGCGTAACCAGTTTTCGGAAAATTGCATAGTCGAAGCTTTCGGCTAATGTTATATAGCTGTATTAATTGAATTGTTTCAGGAACCGCAGATCGCCTTCGTAACACAGGCGCAGATCGTTGATACCGTAACGCAACATGGTCAAACGCTCCAGGCCGGAACCGAACGCAAAGCCGATGTACTGCTCTGGATCCAGTCCCATATTACGCACCACCGCCGGATGTACCTGGCCGGCGCCGGAGACTTCCAGCCAGCGCCCCTTCAGCGGTCCGCTGCCGAACGCGATATCGATCTCGGCCGACGGTTCGGTAAACGGGAAATAAGAGGGGCGGAAACGTACTTGCAGATCGTCGGTTTCGAAGAAGGCGCGCACGAAATTCAGATACACGCCTTTCAGATCGGCGAAGCTGATATCTTCGGCGATCCACAGGCCTTCGACCTGATGAAACATCGGTGAATGGGTCGCGTCGCTGTCGACGCGATAAGTGCGGCCGGGTGCAATCACTTTGATCGGCGGCTTGTTCATTTTGGCGTAACGCACCTGCATCGGGCTGGTATGCGTACGCAGCAGCAGCGGCTTGCCGGTAGTATCGTTGCCCTTGATGTAAAAGGTATCCTGCATCGAACGCGCAGGATGATTTTCGGGACTGTTTAATGCCGTGAAATTGGTCCAGTCGGTTTCAATTTCAGGACCGTCGGCGACTTCAAAGCCGATCGAACGGAAGATCGCCTCGACCCGTTCCCAGGTACGCATCAGCGGATGAATACCACCGACACTGCGACCGCGGCCCGGCAAAGTCACATCGATCGCTTCGGCATTCAAGCGAGTCTGCAATTGCGCATTGGCCATTGCATCGCGACGTGCATTGAGCGCCGTTTCAATCTGCTCCTTGGCGGCATTGATGATGGCGCCCTGCGTCTTGCGCTCGTCCGGCGCCAATTTACCCAGGCCCTTCATCTGCTCGGTGATCTGGCCGGTTTTGCCGAGATATTTTGCTTTGGCGTTTTCCAGCGCGGCGGCATCGGCCGCAATAGCGAAATCAGACTGCGCTTGCGCAATAAGTTGTTCTAGGGGATTCATTCGACGTTTCCCGCTCCAATAAGGAAGCTGAAAATAAAACAGGGCACAGGTTAAATACCTCTGCCCTGCAAAATGATGGGTATCGCCCGAAAGCGATACCGATCGCAACAACGCTAAATTTAAGCAGCGAGGTTTGCTTTGACCCGATTGACAATCGCGGCAAACGCCGGCTTGTCGGTCACTGCCATATCGGCCAGAACCTTACGGTCCAGTTCGATGGAGGCGCGCTTCAGGCCATTCATGAATACGCTGTATGTCACGCCATGCTGACGAGCAGCGGCATTGATACGGGCGATCCACAATGCGCGGAATACGCGCTTCTTGTTACGACGGTCACGATACGCATATTGACCGGCGCGCATCACCGCTTGCTTGGCGATGCGATAAACGGTACTGCGACGGCCGCGGTAACCCTTGGCTTGCTTTAAAACTTTTTTATGACGGGCCCGTGCTGTGACCCCACGTTTTACTCTAGGCATAATAGCTCCTTAAATTGAGTGTGAGGTTAAGCGTTAGGCAGCATGGCGCGTACAGACACCATGTTGGTCGCATCGACGCCTGTCGAACCACGCAATTGACGCTTGGTCTTGGTTGTCTTTTTAGTCAGGATGTGGCGCTTGAAGGCTTGGCCGCGCTTGACGGTTCCACCTGGACGTACACGAAAGCGCTTTTTGGCGCTGCTTTTCGTTTTCATTTTTGGCATAACAATGTCTGTCCGAAGACAGCTCCATTTTTATATGATTGCAGGTGGCAACACTTCGTTGCGCTTGGATGCCTACTCTCACTTATTTGGCAGCGAAATCGAGTTCGCTGCTTTTGTAAAAACAATGCCCACCGCATGCGGTGGACATTGGATTTCAAAACCTAAAGGTTGCTGGCTAAGCCAGCTTTTGCAACAACCTTATTTACTTTTTCTTCTTCGGCGACAGAATCATAATCATCTGACGGCCTTCCATCTTTGGAAACTGCTCAACCTGGCCAAACGGCTCCAGATCGACTTTCAGACGCTCCAGCATACGGAAACCGATGTCCTGATGGGCCATTTCACGGCCGCGAAAACGCAGTGTGATCTTGGTTTTATCGCCGTCATCCAGAAACTTCTTCAAGTTACGGAGCTTGATATCGTAATCGCCATCATCGGTACCGGGGCGGAATTTGACTTCCTTGACCAGAATAACCTTCTGCTTGAGCTTAGCTTCGTGCGCTTTTTTCTGTTCCTGGTATTTGAACTTACCGTAATCCATCAGACGCGCAACCGGCGGCTGGGCAGTAGGCGCTATTTCAACCAGATCCACGTTGGCTTCTTCAGCCAAACGAAAAGCTTCTGCCAAAGTAACGATGCCTAAGGGCTCGTTTTCTACCCCGCTTAAACGCAATTCTGGCGCGGTAACTTCCCCATTTATACGATGTGACTTGTCCGTAGCTATTGTAGTTTCCTTTAAATATCAAATGAATAAGCCGTGCTTCGCGCTACGGGTTTCCCCGTTCAGGCTTTGGCGGCTACCTCATCTCTGAGGCGCTCTACCAGTACATCGATCGGCATCACGCCAAGATCGACATTGCCCCGCGCACGCACGGCTACTGTATTTGCATCCCTTTCCTTATCGCCGACCACTAAAATATAGGGTGGTTTTTGCAAAGAATGCTGCCGTATTTTATAGGTAATCTTTTCATTACGCAAATCGGTCTCGACTCTAAACCCTTGTTTTCTGAGCGTTTGTGCAACATTCTCGACATATTCAGCTTGCGCGTCGGAAATATTGAGCACGACGATTTGCACCGGCGCCAGCCACAGCGGCATCGCACCGGCATGGTTTTCGATCAAAATCGCGATAAACCGCTCCAGCGAGCCGACGATAGCCCGATGCAGCATGACCGGCACTTTCGGCACGTTATCTTCGGTCGTATATTCCGCGCCCAGGCGCTGCGGCATCGAAAAATCGACTTGCATAGTGCCGCATTGCCAGGATCGACCAATCGAATCCTTCAGGTGATATTCGATTTTCGGGCCGTAAAACGCGCCCTCGCCCGGCAACTCTTCCCATTCCGTGCCTGATGCACGAATCGCTTCCCGCAGCGCATTTTCAGCCTGATCCCAAACCGCATCGTCGCCGATCCGCTTGTCCGGGCGCAACGCCAGTTTCACTTCAACCTTCTGAAAACCGAAATCGGTATAGACCGCGCGCACCAGTTTATTGAATGCGGCAACCTCACCCTGCACTTGCGCTTCGGTACAGAAAATATGCCCATCGTCCTGAGTAAAGCCGCGCACGCGCATCATCCCATGCAAGGAACCCGAAGGCTCATTACGGTGGCACTGACCGAATTCACCGAAACGCAACGGTAAATCGCGATAACTATGCGGGCCGGCGTTGTAAATCTGGATATGACCGGGGCAATTCATCGGCTTTAACGCGTAGGAACGGTTTTCGGACTCCGTCGTGAACATATTGTCGCGATAATTTTCCCAGTGGCCGGTTTTTTCCCATAGCGAGCGGTCCAGAATCTGCGGCGCCTTGACTTCCTGATAGCCGTTATCCTGATACACGCGACGCATGTATTGCTCGACCTGCTGCCAAATAGTCCAGCCCTTCGGATGCCAGAAAATCAAGCCCGGGCCTTCCTCCTGGAAATGGAACAGATCAAGCTGCCTGCCCAACTTGCGATGATCGCGTTTTTCCGCCTCTTCCAGCATATGCAGATAGGCTTCCTGATCTTCTTTCTTGGCCCATGCAGTACCGTAAATCCGCTGCAACATCTCATTTTTCGAATCGCCGCGCCAATAAGCGCCGGCCAGCTTCATCAGCTTGAACACTTTCAGTTTGCCGGTGGACGGCACGTGCGGCCCGCGGCACAGATCGGTAAATTCGCCTTCGCTATACAGCGACACCTCCTGATCCTGCGGAATCGAGCCGATAATCTCGGCCTTATAAGCCTCGCCGATCGATTTAAAGTAAGCAACAGCCTCATCGCGCGGCATGACACGGCGCACAACCGCTTCATCCTTCTTCGCCAGCTCGGCCATTTTCTTCTCAATCGCGGTCAGATCTTCCGGCGTAAATGGCCGTTTATACGAGAAATCGTAATAAAACCCGTTTTCGATCACCGGGCCGATCGTTACCTGCGCCTCAGGAAACAGCGTTTTGACCGCATACGCCAGCAAGTGAGCGGTGGAGTGGCGAATCACTTCCAGGCCATCGGCATCCTTGTCCGTGACAATCGCCAGATCGGCATCGCGCTCGATCAAGTAAGACGTATCGACCACTTTGCCATCCACTTTACCGGCCAGCGCTGCCTTGGCGAGGCCGGCGCCGATACTGGCGGCGACCTGCGCGACTGTTTGCGGCGCATCGAATTGACGCTGCGATCCATCGGGAAGTCGGATTGAAATCATATTGTTATAGCCTTGCATAATCGAATCATCGAATAATCGAAAGATGAAAAAAAGCGCGAACCAGTCGCGCTTTTTCTAGAACCCATTTCATCAATAGGCATTTATGAGAATGAGGCTATTTGGCTAAAGTGCAAGGCGCGTCGCGCAGCCCAGGGTGGCCCCCTGGGCAAGCGGCGCAACGCCGCAATTTAGTCAAAGAGTCCATTCACATGAATGACTATTGATGAAATGGGTTCTAAAACGAAAAAGAACCCGACTAGCGTCGCATCGATAAGGTGCTGCCTGTCGTTCGCGGTGTCATAACCGGGTTGCCTTTCTCGCTCTTAAAAGTAATGAATGCAACAGTCAAAATCGGGAAGCGCGATTATAGCAAATAAATGAGCGGCAACCGTCTGAAAACAGCAACCGCGCTACGCTGCTCCGGCATCAATATCGGCCAACGATTCCAGACCACGCCGCGTAATTTCATAGCCGTCCGCACCTTCGCGCCGCGCGATATGGCCTTTCTTGCCGAGAAAAGTAAGCACATCCGGCGCCAAAGCCGTCAGCGGGTCGGCCGCCACCGCACGCAAGCCATCGATGCAATGCTTGATGAACAAGGCCTCTTCCCCCTTTTCGGTCAAAGACAACTGACCGTTTTTGGCATAAGCCACATATTTCAACCCGGCCAATCGTTTTGCATTGCGCGCCACCCGCGCCGACGGCCGTTCACGCTTGGGCGCATGCTCAATCTCTTCCAGTGCATCGAATTCATCTGCTGATAAACGGTCTTCCATTGTCGCTCTCTATAAAATACGGCCGCTGCCGTGCGCTGCACCATGCGCGACTATCGCAAAGGCGCACACATTACCTGAAACACAGTTAAAAAACTATGCGACACTGCGGTTTGCATTGCCGCCGCAACGGCCTATGCAGCATTCGGCCCATCATTACAGACCCAACATTCCCGGAATTTGCCTGCCTGAATCATGACAAAGACGCCATTGTTATCCTGCGCACTACTGCTCACCGCATTGCTGAGCACCGCCTGTTCAACGCCCAAGCCTGACGGCCCTCTCGCCACCGATCAACTGGTATTCCAGGTATGCCTGCGCGACCCATCGATGGCCAAGACCAAACAGCTCGATTTTACAATCGTCCGGGCCGACAAAAGAGACATAGCACCCGCAATGGCGGTCGGCGCCTCCGTCAAAAAACAAGCAATTTTCGAAGCTGTCGCCGACAATTTCTCGACCATCAAAATGACCGTCCTCTCGACCGACCGCTTAAATTGGTACGGCTTTACGCCCCCCGCCGACACCAACCTGACTACCTGGACCGACTGGCAAGCCGCGACCTACGTCAGCCGCAGCGAAGACATTGCCTACAAGCAGCAGCACGATCTGAATTTCGACAAAAAAACCGATGACAACGACACGCGAGCCATCCAAATCCGCTACCGCATGATGCACTACAAAGACATCCTTGCCACCAGAGCCATGCGCCGCATCGAACTGCCCCATACCGACTTTGCACCTTGCTAGGGCCTGGATTGAGCCTGAACTGAGCCGCAACGTCCGCTCTTCCTACGCAGCATCGGGACAAAGTCTGGCAGCCCGCCCTATAGGCGCGGTATACCATCGAGACTCACTTTCAGGAGACTGACATGAGCTCAAGAAGCCCGCAATTCGGCCGCACCGGCGCCAAGGAACCCCGCCCAGCCGCAAACAACGTCAGCGCCGAAGAGCGCAGCAAGGCTCGCGCCGAAGACGCCAATCGCCGCCAACGCCTGGGCATGGCGACACGCGATATGAACCGTCTTGCCGCATCGAGTAAGTCGTCCGATAAGTAGAACGCATTCACGCTTTAATTCATGCCTCCCATGCATTTTTTTCATTCGGTTACGCACGCTTACAGTTGAATCTTTTCGATATCACTTCATCAGAAAATCGACAGATACAGTAGGCATGTCA